>DAIDKC010000102.1 GCA_027451045.1 Holophagaceae bacterium
CTCGGAGAAAGAGCAAAAAGCGATCGGCCCTGAACTGTTAAAAGCTCTTCAGAACGCTACGGATTATCAAGAAGAAGAAAAAGTATGGGCTCAGATCCACGCCAAATTGAACGCCGCAGAAAGTGCGCACCCGTCTGTCCCGACGCCAAGCGGGAAAGGATCATCCGCCGCGCCAGGTGCCCATCCTGGTGGCAATCGCGGTGAGACCCAACAGGAACACCAGGCCCGTCTCGAAGCCGCCAAGAAGGCCGCCGCGGAGCACCTCCAGATCGTGAAGCAGAACCTGGACGAAGAGGCCCGTGAAGCGGTCAATACCACCCAGCGCATGATCCAGGCGGACAAGGATCTCGTCGCCGCCAAGAAGATGGACTTCGACGCGATGCTGGCGGCTGTCCAGTCCCTCTATGACAAGGAGTATCAGACCGTCTGGAAAACGCTCGAGAAGGAGCGCCAAGCGATGGCTGGGAAGCCGGTGGAGCAGAATGCCATCCTGATCAAGGAAAAGGAGCTTGAGCAGCACTACCTTCAGCAGACCGCGGCCCTGAAGCAGGAGGCCGCGAAGCACGATGAGGAACTCCGGAAGGAAGTGGAGAAGGAGCACGCTGCCAGCCTGAAGCGGATGCTGGAGGTCAAGAAGCTGCAGGTGGCCGAGGAGGAATCGGAGACCAAGAACCACTTCGCCGTCATCAAGGCCCAGCTCGACCAGGAAGTGGCGATGGGCCAGCTCGGCGGGAAGCAGGAGCTCGCCGCCCGCAAGCAGGTTCTGGACGAGGAATGGCGCATGGAGTCCGAGATGTTCGCCCGCAAGCTGCTGGCGGCATCGAACGACGAGGTGGCCTTCCAGAAGCTCCTGAATGAGCGGCTGGCGGCGGAGCGGAAGTACGAGGCAGACGTGCAGGGTCTGGAGAACAAGGCGGCCCAGGACAAGAAGAAGGTCTTCGACAACGCCTGGAGCACGTTCACGACCGGGTTCCAGAACGGCATCACCAGCGCGATCCAGGGGACCGAAACCCTTGACCAGGCGTGGAAGAAGACCATGGGCTCCCTGGAAATGTCCACCGTCAACATGCTTGCCCAGATGGGGATGCAGTGGGCCAAATACTACCTTCAGCGCGAAGTGTTAGGGGAGAAGGACCATCTCTCTCAGGTGATGCAGGACGCGAAGGGCGCAGCCGCTGCGGCATGGAAGGCCACGGTAGGCATCCCCATCGTGGGCCCGGTTCTGGCGCCCATCGCCGCCGCCGCATCCTTCACGGGCGTCATGGCCTTCGCGGAAGGCGGGTGGGACAGGATCCCTGCCGACCAGACTGCGATGCTCCACAAGAACGAGATGGTGCTTCCCGCGAACCTCGCAGAGGGCGCCCGGAACACCTTCGCGGCGGCTGCCCGGGGCGGTGGTGGTGGTGGGACCACGATCCACGCGCACTTCCACGGCGCGGTGGATGCCGAGGGGTTCTTCAGGCAGAACCAGGCCGCCATCATGAAGACCATCAATGAGGCAGTGCGGAACGGGAGGATGCGGTGAGCGGCCTCATTTTTCCGACCCTGCCCGGCATGGGGATCGCCGTTAAACGGACGCCCGTGTTCTCCACACAGGTGGCCGTGGCTGCCAGCGGAAAGGAACTCCGGGCCAGTTACCAGAGCACGCCCCGGTGGAAATACGAGATCCCGCTCAATTTCGTGCGGGTGAGCGGTTTTTCGTCCCTCACGCCCTCGAATGAGATGGCCGCGATTCTCGGGCTCTTCAACTCGGTCAAGGGCATGTGGGATTCATTCCTCTACACCGACCCCTACTCGAACACCGCCAGCGGGACGAGCTTCGGGACCGGGAACGGGAGTCTCACGACCTTCCAGCTGCTCGACATTGAGGGCTTACCCATCTACGACCTGAACGGGGCGGCTTCCATTTACGTGGCGGGGGCGCTGACCACGCCGGCCAGCATCGTGAACGGACTCGTGACCTTCTCTTCCGCGCCAGCGAACGGCGCTGCACTGACCTGGTCAGGCGCCTATTACCGCCGCGTCCGGTTCGACATGGACGACTACGAGCAGACCCAGATGGCGAACCTCTGCTGGGACGGCGGAACCGTGAAGCTCATTTCGGTAAAGTGACATGCGAACCGCCTCTGCCGCTCTCATCTCCTTCCTCGACGCCAACGCGGTCTATGAGGCTGCCTGGTGCTACACCATCACGCTCCTGAGCGGGACGGTCTACCGCTGGACCTCTGCTGACATCGCCCTTGCCTACGGCGGCAACACCTTCGCCACCCCCACGGACAACGGCACCAGCGTGCCCATCGTTCAGCGCGGCGCGATCCGCCACGCCCGGGGCCTGGAGGTGCAGACGCTCGACCTCACGCTGGTCAGCGGGCAGACCGTCCAGGTGGGCGGGATTCCCCTGCCGCTCTTCGCGCACAACGGCGGCTTCGACGGGGCCCGTGTGCTGGTGGAATGGGTTCCGCAAGGCCCGAATGGCTGGGGTGACACCTCCCTGGGTTCGGTGGTGATCTTTGAGGGCGCGGTAGCGACCGTGGACCCCGAAACGACGCAGGTGATCCTGCACGTCAAGTCCGACCTCGAAAAGCTGACCTGGCCGATGCCGCGGAACCTGTTTCAGCCGGGCTGCCTCAATGCCTTCGGGGACACCGGATGCGGGCTCACGCCGCCTGTCTCCAGCAGCTCCGCCAACGCCGGAGCCACCACCACCAGCATCCCGTCCAGCCTCGCCCAGGCCGCGGGCTACTTCGCCCAGGGCATCCTCACGATGACATCCGGCGCGGCGTCAGGGGCGCGGCGCACGGTCAGCGCCTTCAGCGGCGGCACACTCACCCTCTCCACTCCACTCCCCGTGGCGCCAGCCGCCGGGGACGCCTTCACCGTGACGCCCGGGTGCGCTCGGACCTGGGCGGCCTGCGGCGTCTGGGCCAACCAGGCGCACTACCGGGGCCAACCCTGGATCCCGCCCGCGGAGACAACCCTATGATCACGGACATCCTGCTGGCTGCCCATGAGCAGATCGCGGACCGCCCCCTGGACGAGAAGGTGGAGCGCCTGGCCGTGGTCCAGGAGGCCCTGACCTGGCTCGGAACGCCCTACCACCACGCCGCCCGGGTGCGCGGGGCCGGGGTGGATTGCGGGATGTTCCTGGCGGAGGTCTACGAGGGCGCGGGCGTGATGCCGCACGTCGAACCGGATGCCTATCCGCACGACTGGCACATGCACCAGGACGCCGAGCGCTACCTGGGGCTGGTCCAGCAGCACGCCCGGCAGGTGGAGACTCCCCTTCCCGGTGACATCGTGCTCTACCGGTTCGGGAAGTGCATCTCCCACGGCGCCATCGTCACCGCGTGGCCCCAGATCGTCCACAGCTACATCCGGCAGGGCGTCGTCCTGGACGAGGGCGAGCGGAACACCGTGCTCCGGGAGGCGCAGGCCGGGTTCTGGAGCCCGTGGGCGCAGTGGGATGTGGTCCCGGAAGACGAGGATCTCCAGCCGGGGACGATGGTTCTGCCCCGCTCACTGGCTGAAAGGGCGCACCGATGAGCGGCCACCACGGAGGCATGAACACCACGGCCAACCGGCTCGTCGGGATCCAGCTCCAGACGAGCGCCTATGGCGGCGTGATCCCCATCATCTACGGCACCACCCGGGCAGCGGGAAACCTGATCTACTACACCGACTTCGTGGCCACGCCGCACACGACGAGCCAGAACGTGGGCAAGGGCGGCGGGGGCGGCTCGATCTCCCAGACGACCTACACCTATACCGCCTGTGTAGTCCTGGCGCTCTCTGAGGGCCCGATCCAGGGCGTGAACCAGATTTGGCGCGATCAGACAGTCGGCACCATGGCGGGCTACGGCTACACCCTTTCCACGGGCGCCCGGACGCAGGCCGTCTGGTCCTACCTGACGAGCAACCATCCCACCCAGGCGTGCGCCTATTCCGGGCTGGCTCTGGCCTGCAACGCCCTCGAGGATCTGGGCAGCGATGCCCGGCTGAAAAACAACTCCTTCGAGGTGGTGGGCATCCTCGCCACGGTCCAGGATCCGAACGAAGCGGCGGCCTACGATGCGCTCCCCTCGGATGTGGTAGTGGACATGCTGTCCAACGCCTTCTACGGCGCGGGCTGGAACCCCGCGAAGATCGGCGATCTGGTGACCGGCGCCCAGTCCTACGCCACCTACTGCCACGCCGCGGGCTTCGTCCTCTCCCCGGCCTTCGACACCCAGCGGCCCGGTGCGTCCTACCTCGGGGACATCCTCACGGCCACCAACTCCGAGGCCGTGCTGCACTCGGGCGCCACCAGCATGGTGCTGGACATCGTGCCCTACGGCGACACGCCGATCACGGCCAACGGCTACACCTACACCCCGAACACGACACCACTCTACGATCTGACCTACGACGATTTCCTGGGCGTGCTGGGGCCGGACGGCAAGGCCACGGGCAAGAGTCCGATCACCATCACCCGGGGCTCGACTCAGGACGTCTACAACGACGTGCCGGTGGAATACCTGGACCGGTCCACCGGCTACAACACCAGCGTGGTAGACGCCCCGGAGCCCAATGACGTGGCGACCTATGGGCTCAAGCGGGCCTCGACCCTGAGCCTGCACATGATCACCCGCATGGCCGTGGCCCAGGCCGTGAGCCTGATCCAGAGCCAGAAGCAGGTCTACATCCGCAACCAATACACCTTCCGCGTGGGCTGGCGCTATTTCCTGCTCGAGCCCATGGACCTGGTGACCCTGACCGATCCCATCCTCGGCCTGAGCCGCAAGGTCGTGCGGGTCGTCTCCATTGATTTCCCCGACGAGCAGAACGAGAAGAACGGCATCACCATCACGGCGGAGGAATGGCCCTTCGGCGTGGCGACGGCCACGGCCTACTCCCTGCAAAATCCAACCGGCACCGGGCAAAACCAGAGCGTGGACCCGGGCCCGGCCTCCACTCCGCTGATCTTCAACAGCCCGGCGCTCTGGGCTGAAAATGCATCCGTCCCTGAGATCACCATCGCCGCAGCCGGCGCCTCTGCCTTGTGGGGCGGCGCCACGATCTGGGTTTCCACGAACAACACCACCTACTCCAAGGCGGGCTACATCTCCAGCCCCTGCCGCTACGGGACGCTCACGGCGCCCCTGGCCGCCTGGTCGGGAGGCACGACGCAAGACCTCACAAACACGCTCAGCGTGATCATGCCGGACGGCGGAACGCTTGCGGGGACGGATGCCGCCTCTGCCGCCAACGGCATGAACCTGATCTGGGTGGACGGGGAGATGATCTCCTACCAGACGGCCACGCTCACCGGGCCCGGGGCCTACAACCTCACCGGACTCTACCGCGGGCTCTACGGCACGACGCCGGGCAGCCACTCCAGCGGCGCCTCCTTCGCCAAGATTGACGGCGCGATCGAGCGCTACCAGATCCCCGCCGGACAGGTGGGCAGCATGCTCTACATCAAGCTCCAGAGCTTCAACGTCTGGGGCGGCGGTGGCCGGCAGTTGAGCAGTGAGACGGCCTACACCTTCGCACCGACCCAGCAACTCCTCCCTGCGGCGTTCGGCGTCACGATCCAGATCGGAAGCACGCCATTCATTTGAGGTTGCAACATGAAATTCAACGATCCAGGCGACGGCATTGACGACAACGGCGGCGCGCCCGTCACGCGGAAGGTGGTGTACGTGTACGCGACCTGGCAATGGCCGTCGAATGTGCCCAATCCGACTTGCTTTGAGGCGATCACGTTCCTCGGCACCGACCCAACCACTGCCATCGCCATCCTCGCGGGCCCCACAAAAACAGCAGACGGGTCTGTCCGTGACATTCAGTGGCCGATCCGATTAAAGGCAGGGATTTCCAACGCCAATGCAGCCGTACGACCTATTTGGTGATCACATGTACACTGGCCAATGGGCATCATCAGGCACACCAACAAGCGCAGGAACTCCTTCGGGCACGCCCGTCGCGCCTCAGTCTGGCGTGGACCAGATCAACTCCGTCGACTACCTGACCAATCTGGACAAGATCAGCCTTATCCAGCAGTGGGAGGCCGAGCTTCAGACGCAGAGCCAGCTTGACGCCCAGGCCACCACCTATGGCGTGAGCAGCGCGTCCTATGACAGCGCCGTGGCGGCCCTGTCCACCGGCCTGATCACGGCGGGCGCACCGAGCAACTGGGCCACAATCTGGCCCGATGGCACCACGAGCGGTCCCTGGACGGGGGTCATGACCAGCCTCCAGGGATGGTGGTCCACCATCTCCAGCGCTCGCGCCGCGCTGACGGGCAGCATCAACGCGGCCATCAACGCTACCGCCACCAACGCCCTCAACCTGGCCCCGGCCATCGTTGCGAGCCTGCCGACGCTCCCCAGCAGCTCCTACCCCGCGAACAAGATGGTGTTCCGGACCTCGGACAACACGCTCTGGCAGGTGAACGCGGCGGGGGCCGGGTGGCAGACGCCATCCATGCAGGCCAGTCTGATCATCGGTCAGCTCGTGGCAGGCCAGATCGCCGCTGGGGCCATCGGCGTGAGCCAGCTCGCGGCGCTGCTGGCTATCACCGGCACCATCCAGAGCAACAACTATGTGCCTGGAACCTCCAGCGCGGCGGCTACGGGTTTCTGGCTCTCCGGCACGGCGCAGAACAAGACGGCCATTGGGGGGAGCGTCTATTCGGTCCAGTTCGAGCTGGGGACTACCGCTCTCTTCGGCGGCTACCCGGTGGCCACGGTGCTGTCGAACATCTCTGGCGCCGCCACCACGGCATCCTGGGGCTCCATCACCGGCTCCGCAGCCCAGGCCGCGCCGTCTGGCGGGTGGACCGGGACGATGGCGATGCAGGCGGCTACATTTAGCGGCCTAGGCACCTTCAATGCTGGAATATCTGCCACTTCTATAACCGCTACCACGGGAACATTTAGCTCGACATTAGCAGCAAATGGTGGATTAACAGCTACCACAGGGACATTCGCTTCTCTGGTTAATATACAAAATACTATACAACCGACTGGCCCAACCTTAGGTTCTAATGTTGGCACTTTGTTTATTAGTACTGGAGACACTGGAAATTATGCTAGATATGGGATGATGATTGGTGTATCCGGAATAGGAGATACTTGGTTACAGAGTCAAAGAATAGATGGTCCAACAACTGTATATAATCTTCAAATACAACCTGCTGGTGGTTCTACTATTTTTGGTAATGGCTCTGGTCCTGTATCTATGGGAGGATTAACAGCTACCACAGGAACATTTAGTGGAACATTAGCGGCTAATGGTGGATTAACCGCTACCACAGGAACATTTAGCGGGGCATTAACCGCTACCACAGGGACATTTAGTGGTCAGTTGCAATCCCAAGCGACTAGGTATAGCAGTTATGATTTAAATACTCCTACATCCTATCAGATATTCGATACTTATGCACCCGCAAATGCGGCTATATCGGGAGGCTGGAACAGTGTATTAAATTGGCCTAGTGCTGATGCAAACTATATTACACAAATTGCAAATGCAATGAATAATACAGGAACTCTCTACCGCAGGGCCAAGGTGGGCGGAAATTGGGGGTCATGGTACCAGATATATGATTCCGGGAATATTAGCTCTAATGCCGCCGCAATCCAGGCTGTAAATGCATCCCTCAATGCGCCAATGGTAGGAACTTATGCACAAATGGTTGCCTTTACACCTGTGTCTGGCTCTACTCCTTATTGGTATGCTACTGATGTTACAGCCCCGGACGGTCAGCTAGGCACCCTCTACCAGTGGAACGGCTCAAGCTGGGTCTCCCAGGGCAAGCCCGCTGTAGTGGTGGGAAGAGTTACAGCGGGTGTCATAAGTGCGGGTGCAGTAGGCGCACAAGCAATAGCGGCGGATTTTGCCCTGGCAAATACATTTAGGTCAACGGCATTTACAGCAGGCACCACTACAGCCCCGCCCAGTGGATTTAAATTAACTGGGTCTGCATTCCAGGCCACTTGCTACAATGGCGGTGGTAGCGCAACAGTAACCTATCCATGGGTAAACATGGAAATAGGCGGCTCCAGTAATCAGGGCGTCTCTATCGGTGGCTATGACCTCTCTACCCTGGCGTTAGCCCGGTTAGTCAACGGTGGAACCAGTGTTTACTCTACTCCGGGAACATACATTTGGATTTGTCCACCGGGAATCACCAAGGTAACAGCGGTGGTATGTGGTGGAGGCGGTGGCGGTGCGGGAAGCACTGGCGGAGTTGGTGCAGGTGGTGGAGGCGCCTGCATCATGGCCGAAGTCATGGTTACGCCGGGGACCTCCTACGTTATTACAGTGGGTGGAGGTGGGACAGGTGCCTTTACCTCCTCGGGGACTGTTACTGCTATTAGTGGTGGAGCATCTAGTATTGTGGGAGGTGCCGTAAATATTAGTGCAACCGGCGGTGGCGGTGGTACTGCGTCTACTAATGCCGGGAGTGCTTTGGGTGGTGCTAGCGGGACCGCATCAATAAACGGCATTCTTGTAGTAGCCGCTGCGTCAGGAGCAAACGGAGGGTCAAACGCCGGTAATGCAAATACTATTAGTGGAATCATATTCACAACTGCGGTATCCGGCTCTGGAGGGTGCTGTTATACGGGAAGCTGGCATGGTGCAGGGACTGTCCCGGGTGTTCAATCCACTGTAGGGGCAAATATTGGCGGGTCTAGTGCGCTAGCTGCGGGGTCATCCGGCACAGATGCCACAGGTGCGGGTGCGGGTGCGGGTGCGGGAAGCGCTACAACCGGATATTCGGGGGGGCCGGGTTACGTACGCCTTTCATGGTGAGGTGTTTGATGAGCGTCAAAAAGGTTTTCCAGATCACCGATGACACCGGGGCCCCCCAGGGCGGCCGGGTGTTTGTCGCGCCAGACGAGGCGTCCCTGGACGCCTCCATCGCCGGGGACACCCTTCCCGCCGGCTGGACCCGGACGGAGGTCGCGGACGAGTCGGCCATCGTGAGCCCGCCGCCGCCGCCGATGGACCCGGGTATGGTCTAGGGGTCCGATGGATGCCGCCTAGCATCCGCCTAGCATCCGGAGGTCGCATGAGGCAGAGGACAGAAACCCCGGAAACCCCTGGTGCTCCCGCCCGGACTCGAACCGGGACGCCCTTGCGGGCAGCGGATTTTAAGTTTCCGGCCCCACCCCGCATGGCTCCGCCACGATCCGCAAGTTGATGACTTTTCTCGCATGGCTTCGCATGGTTGCGTCGGGTTCCGCAACCTCCTAGCATCCGGGTAGCATCCGGAGCGACCCCATGAAAGCAGCCCTGTCCGACCGATGGATCAAGGGAATGGACCGGGCGGGGATCCTGGAGGGCAGGGAGCGTCGGACCGTCTGGGACGAAGGGCAGAAGGGGCTGGGGATCCTGATCCACCATTCCGGCACCCTGGCATGGGTGCTGCGCTACTCGGTCCGAGGGCACAACGGGCAGATCACACTGGGCCAGTGGCCGGAGATGCCCTATGCCGCGGCCAAGAAGAAGGCCCAGGTCATGCGTGGCCAGATCGCGGATGGGGTGGACCCGGCCCGCGCCCGCGCCGGGGCGGTGACGATGAAGGATCTTGCGGCCCGGTTCGAGGCGGACTATCTGCCGGGGCTGGCCGCCTCCACCAGCCGGACATACAAGATGCTCATCCGGCTCCACATCCTGCCGAAGGTGGGCCGGGTGCTGGTGGAGGATCTGGCACTCTCGGATGTAGCTCGAGTGCATCACGCCCTGCGGACTCAGGAGCGCACCGCGAACCAGGCGCTGGCCGTGCTCTCCCGGATGCTGAACCTGGCGGAGCGGTGGGGGTTCCGGCCCGTGAACTCGAACCCGTGCCCAGCCATCGGGCGCTTCCCGGAGACGAAGCGGGAACGCTACCTCACGGCGGCGGAGATGGCCGACCTCGGGGAGCGGATTCGGGGCCTCGAGGGCGCGTGGAACCCCTATGCCATCGCAGCCCTGCGCTTCGCCATGCTCACGGGCATGAGGCGGGGCGAAGTGGCCGGCCTGCGCTGGACTCAGATCAAGGGGGACCGGATCATCCTGACGGAGCACAAGACGGCCAAGGCGGGGCCGAAGACGATCCACCTGTCCGAGCCCGCCCGGAAGATCCTGGAGGGCCTGGAACGCATGCTCGGCACGCCCTACGTGTTCCCGGGGGAGCGGGGCAAGTCCACCTGCCTGGGCTCCCTGCGGCACCTCTGGGACAAGCTCCGGGCCGAGACCAGCTTCGCAGACGTGCGGATCCACGATCTCCGGCACACCTTCGCCTCCATCGGCGTCATGGAGGGGCTCACCCTGGAGCAGATCGGAGGCCTTCTGGGGCATCGTGCCGCGGCCACGACGAAGCGGTATGCCCACCTCATGGAAGAGGCGGCCCGGGTGGCGGCCTCGAAGGTAGGGGATGAGGTGGTCAGGCGACTTGGCTAGTGCCCGTGTAGCTCGGCTGATCCTTGGCCCACTGGTCCAGGTCATCCATCCGGAACCGGACCATGGTTCGGGACATCTTGAGGAACCGCGGGCCGGTCCCGTTGTGCATGAGCCCCTCCAGATACCGGACGGAGAAGCCCAGGTGCTCGGCGGCCTGCTTTTTGGTGAGAAGGATGCTCACATCTCCTCCAGGCCCACGGAGGGGCCGGTTAGCTTTCTCGTTAGGCCGTGATCACCAGATAGGGCTTACCTTCGCCGCGATATTCACCGATGATTCCCTGCCGCTGCATCTCATCAATCAGAGCCTTTGCTCGGCTGTATCCGATGAAAAGTCGGCGCTGTAAAAACATGGTGCTAACCTTGCCTTCCTCCCTGGCAAGTCGCACGGCTTCCTCGAAAATCTTGTCCATGTTCTTCTCCTTTCCGCCCCGCCTAACCGGGGCTTCAACCTCGTTCGCTTCGCTCACTGGACGCCTGGGCTTGCGCCCAGTCGCCGGTTAAGCCCCAGTCGTTAGGCGGAATACTCAGCCCATGTGTCTAGGCCCTCAGAAACCTTTACGGCTTCCAGGTCAGGCCAAACCTGAGACCAACGATTGAAGATCCACCAAGCGAGATTTTCACTGGTAGGCTGTAAAGAGTTCGCCGCCTTCTGGATGGCTTCCTTGGGATGATCTTCGCGGGGATCCCGCAACACATCATTCAGATGCCGGTGGTCGAGCCGCACGTCCACCCAATTCTGGAAGACGTTGAGACTGTCGAAGTCCCGCACGAATGACCACTCATCCAGCTCGTCGCGCTTGAACACCAGTGTCACGATGTAGTTATGGCCGTGAAGGCGCTTGCACTTGTGGCCTTCAGGAAGATGCTCTAGTTGATGACTTGCGCTGAATGGGAAGGTCTTGCTTATGCGATAAATAACGCCTCCTGTTTGGGTTGAGTGTTCCACCGGACGGGGCATTGCATGCCGTCCCAGCGGGCGCGAAGGGTTGCGGGTGGAATCGCATAGGAACTGTGGTTCCGGGCGATGTCGGTTGAATCCACAGACGCGAACGGATAGGGCCAGCCTTCCTTGACGCACTGAAGACCGCGCAGCATGTGGATGAGGGTGTAGGAATGGTGCGGAACCAGGGCATCGAAAGCCTCGGAAATTCGCTGGTGCCAGATTGCGCTCCCTACCTCGGCGTATTGCTCTGAACTGCCGAAGCACACGCGGGGAAACATATCGCAGAGGTCCAGCAGGCGGCTGATGGGGTCATGAAGGTGCCAGACGGGGGCGATCTTGTGGGCAGGGAGGCGCGGGGCGGAACTGATCAACTTGGCTGTCTCCCGCCAGTCTCCGCTTATCACATCCGGGATCACGGCCCAGGTGGTGGGGCAGTCGAGCCAGGGAAGCGCCCATGCCCAGAACCCAGCAATGTCCATCACGCCACCCTTCCGCCAGATCGTGAAGGCCCCGTTATCCAGCATCACAGATTCACCGATCTGGTGGCACCGCACCACATCCCGCCCATCCGCAAAACTCACGCAGAACGAGGCACCTGCCAGCGATTCCAAGTGGACTCGCGGCGTAATCGGGGTGCCGTGGTAGTGGACGGTCAAGTTAGTCTTCTCCTTCGATTTGTTCGCGGTCTAACCGTTCGTTCCAGCGGACCCCGCATCCGGTGTTTGGTTTCAATCAGCCAGCCGTGCGGGGCCGGTCAGCTTTTCGTTAGGCCGTGCGTTTGGGTTCAAAATGAGCGCATCGCTGAGCGTCTGGAGGCGTCACTATCCGAGATCCCGTGGCCCATGGGGGCACTGGCAAGCAGCATTGAATCGGCATCGTGTCTACCGGGCACTGCACGATCGTCATCACTCGGAATCCGTGTTTGCACTCGTCGCATTTCTGCATTGGTTCCTCCGTTGGCCCGGCCCAACCGGGCGCTCGACTCGGACCCTTGGGCCTGTTTCAACTCTCCGGAATCTCCGGATGGTTCAGTCATCTCACTCTCCCTTCTGCTCGGGGGCCAGGGCGGCGCGGATCATGCGAGGGTCAGCGTGGATGGCCTGAACACGACTGCTTCCGGGGACCGCCCACAGGATGTTGTTGTGCGGGTCTGTGATGATGCCGATGATCCGTTCCCGCTCATCCTCCCGCGCCCGCTCCAGATCCGCCTGGGCTTCGGCTAGCGCCTTCGTGAGTTCCGCTTCTCGGTCCTTGGCGGTGGCGAGTTCAGCCTTAACGGTGTCACGCTCCTTCCGAGCCCGTGCGAGCAGCGTGGTCGTGGCGTCAAGAGATGCACGGTCATCCAGCAGCACCCGAAGCTCAGCCTCGGCGTTTGAGGCAGCGGACAGGTCGCACGGTGCGCCCCCGTTTGTGTGGAGGGCGTGGATGGCAAATTCAATAGCTGACCCGATCCTGGCGTTGTCAGTCATGAGGGGCCTCCTTGATCTGGATGATGTCCGCGTGGCAGAGCGGGCACGTTCCGGCATCGGACTCAACGTACTTCCCCTGCCACTCGCAGTCCGTGCATTCCCACGTCCTTCCGGGCTTGCGGGGGATCACTTGCTCACTCATGTCGGTCCTCCTTCGGGGGTTCGGGGCTCCACATCGGTGTCACCCGCGTCTGGTATTCGTTCCCGCACTCATCAATCCCGAAAAGGATGGGACGGTTGTCGGGGGCTTCGGGAATCTGCTTCTTGGGCTTCCGACCCATCGCCTTGAGGCGAGCAAGATCGTTAGCCCTCGCCATGGCTGTCTCCCTTGAGGGCGGCGCTCACTTCGGCATCTTCCTCATCCCAGGTTGCGCCGTATTTCCATTCCCAGGCATCGGCATACCCGCGCCGTTCACACATCGCGGCCCAGGCCGTTCCCAGCGCCTTGCGGGCGCCGGCGAGGGCGGATTCGAGGCCCCAGATTTCCTGGGCACGGGTTCCCAGTACGAGGTGTGCGCGTTCACGCTCATCCTCCGCCTTCTCCGCCCTCTGGATCGCGGCGTCACGCTCGGCGTTGGCAGCTTGAAGCTTGGTTTCCAGTTCCTGCCACGAATCTATAAGCTCCTCATAACGCATCTGGGACCCGTTGAGACGATTGCGGAGCCCCTCAGCTTCGGACTCGACCTCCCGCAGCTCGTGCGCGGGGACCCAGCCTCGAAGGTGCTCCGGCACTACGAGCTGACGCTCCAGCGAGGAAATGCGCCTTCGCAGTCCGTCACCTTCCCGCGCCCGCTTGAGGGCGGCGTCGCGCTCGTTAGC
>DAIDKC010000103.1 GCA_027451045.1 Holophagaceae bacterium
CGAAGGACACCACCGAGTGGACCGAGAGCACCAGTCCGGTGGCCAGCCCGGCCAGCAGCAGATAGGCCTTCTCGTAGTGCTGCCAATGGGATGCGGCACCGCGCCAGCCCATGCTGAGGATGCTGTAGATCCGCCTCCGCAGCCGGCTGGGCGTCCTGTCCCGCATGGAGGCCAAGTCGGGGACCAGGCCCAGGAACCAGAACATCAGGGAGACGGAAAAGTAGGTGCTGACGGCAAAGACGTCCCAGACCAGGGGTGAGCGGAAGTTCACCCAGAGTGCCCGCTGGTTCGGGTAGGGGAACAGCCAGAAGGCCAGCCAGGGTCGCCCCACATGAAGCAGAGGGAAAAGGCCCGCGCACATGACCGCAAAGATCGTCATGGCCTCCGCGAAGCGTGCGATGGCGTTGCGCCAGCGCTTGCGGAACAAGAAGAGGATGGCCGAGATCAGGGTTCCGGCATGCCCGATGCCAACCCAGAACACGAAGTTGATGATGCCGAATCCCCAGAAGACAGGACTGTTGTTGCCCCAGGTCCCGATGCCTTCGTAGACCGTGATGCCCATGAAGACAAGGCCGATGGTCAGGCAGGTCAGCGTGACAGCGAGGGCGAGGTACCACTTCCGGGGGGGGCGCCGATCCGGGAAGGCCAGAACCTGGTCATCCAGGCTTCCGGGCGTGACGGTACCCACGGTAAGGGGGGGCTCCAGCAGGCGCTCGGGAATGGCGCTGGGGATGCCGGCTGCCTCACTTCGCATGGCGACCTCCCTCAAGGGCTGGGTTTTTCAGGTCCGCCAGGTAGGTGATGGCGGGCCGCGTGCCAAGTTCCTCCAGCACCTTGTACCCACGGTTCGACTTGGCCAGGAGGGAAACGCGGCTGTGGGGATCCTTCAGGTCGCCGAAGACGATGGCCTCGGCAGGACAAGCCGCGGCGCAGGCCGGTGTGATATCGCCATCCTTCACGGGGCGTCCCTCGCTCATGGCGCGAATCTTCCCGTCCTCGATGCGCTGCACGCAGAAGGTGCACTTCTCCATCACGCCGCGGGGGCGGACCGTGACCTCGGGGTTGTAGACCAGGCTCTCGGGCTCCGTCTTGTCTGCGGTGTATTCCAGGTAATTGAATCGGCGGACCTTGTAGGGGCAGTTGTTGGCGCAGTAGCGGGTGCCCACGCAGCGGTTGTAGACCATCTGGTTCAGCCCCTCGGGGCTGTGGTTGGTGGCGTTCACCGGGCAGACGTTCTCGCAGGGCGCGTCGTCGCACTGCTGGCAGAGCATGGGCTGGTGGACCACGGTGGGGTTGTCCACCGGCCCCTCGTAGTAGGTGTCGAGGCGGATCCAGTGCATCTCGCGGCCCCGCGCCACCTGCTCGGGGCCTACCACGGCGATGTTGTTCTCCGACTGGCAGGCGAGAGAGCAGCCCGCGCAACCCACGCAGGCGGAGAGGTCAATCACCATCCCCCACTTGTGGTCGGGGAAGCGCTGGTCGGGATAGAGGCTGGCCGGATCGGCATCCGGGCCCGGATGCCGCGCCTCCTGGGTGTACTCCGCGGGTGTGTAGGAGCGCACGATGTCGCGCCCGTGCAGGCGGTGGTGCGCCTGGGTCCTGGAGAGGGTCTTCTGCTTCCCCGTGGCGGCGATCCGCAGGCCCTCCCGGAGGAAGGGGGCCGCCGTCCCAGCCGCCACCAGGGGGAAGGCATTGACGCCCTTGTGGGCGGCCACGGAGCCCGTGGTCCGGCCGTAGCCCAGGGCGAGGGAGGCGACCCCCTCGGCCTGACCGGGCTGGAGCACCACCGGGAGGCGCAGGGTGGTGCCGCCCAGGGAGAGGTCCACCAGGTCCCCGTCCCCCAGGTGGAGGGCCTGGGCGTCTGCCACGGAGAGGAGGAGGGGGTTGTCCCAGGTCATCTTGGTGACGGGATCGGGCGTCTCCTGGAGCCAGCCGAGGTTGGCATAGCGGCCGTCATGCGTGGCGAATCCGGGATGGAGGAACAACTCCAGGCCGGCCTGCGGGGCGGAGAAGGCCCGCTGGGCCGCTTCCGCGCTCCCGGTCCCCCTGAAGGCGGGAGCCGCCGGGGCCTTCCCGGCCTGCACCAGGCCATCGTGCAGGGCCGCCTCGAAGTAGCGCTCGAAGGGGACCGGGGTGCCCTTGGGGTAGACCTCCCGCTGCCAGCGGGCCTTCAGGTAGGTGTGGTAGTCCGCCGGAACGGACGATCCCAGCCCCCGCAGCAGGGCCAGGATGAGGTCCTCCCCCTGCCGGGTGTCGTAGAGGGGGCCGATGGTGGGCTGCTGGAGCACGTGGAGATCGCCGTCCCCGTAGTCGTTCCAGGACTCCAGCCAGTGGTTCGCGGGCAGGTGGAGGTGGCACTGGGAGGCGGTTTCGTCCTCGACGAGGCCGATCCAGACGGTGAGGGGCACCTGGTCCATGGCGCGCTTCCAGGCCTGGGCGGCGGGGAAGGCATAGGCCGGGTTGACGTCCCAGAAGATGGCGGCGGCGTAGCGGCCCCCGGCCATGCCCTGGACGAGGCCCTCCAGGTCCTCCAGGGTGGCCAGGGGGGACACCGGGCGGATCTCCTGGGCCCGCGAACCCAGCATGGTGTTGAGGAGATGCGTGGCCTGGTGGGCCTCGGCGGCCAGGCTGCCCCCGCAGAGCACCAGGGCCTCCGGACCGGCGGAGGCCAGTTCGTCCACGAGGCGGTTCCAGGCCTGGGCCGGGAGGTCCACCCCCGGCGGCACGCCCCCAGGCACGGCGCCCAGGTCGGCGCCGACGGGCAGGGGCAGTCCATGGCGGACGTGGAGGTCCCGGGCCAGGGCGAAGGCCACGGCGGCCAGGCGGCTGGGCCGCACGGGGAATCGGACGTCGGCGTTGCTGCCCGTGAGGCTGAGGGGGCCCTCGAGGACCCACAGGCGGTTCATGGGCTGGCCGGGCTCGCTCAGGCGGCGGTGGGCGGCAAAGGCCGCCATCGCCTGGGGGTCCTCGCCGTCGAGGAAGTCGGAGGCCAGCGAAAGGATGACCTTGGCCTGCTCCAGCCGGGGGAGCACGAGGGCGTCCTGGCCGAAGGCGGCCCGGGCGCCGATCAGTGCGCCGTCGCCGAGGGCGGGTTCCCAGGCCCGGTGCTCCAGGGTGGGCAGGGCCGCCTGGAGTTCCGCAAGCAGCGCCTGCTGGCTGGGGGAGGCCACGGCTCCCGTGAGGAGCAGGACCGGCTTGCCGGCGGACTTGGCTCCGGACAGGGCGGCCTGGAGCTGGCGATCCACCTCGCTCCAGGCGAGGCTCCCGTTCCGGTCCCTCGGGCCCCGCAGGCGGTCGGGGTCGTAGAGCCGGAGGATGTCGGCCACGGCGCGGGGGCTGGTCTTGCCCTTGAAACCGGGATGCTCATCGTTGCCCGTGATGTGGATGGGCCGCCCTTCCCGGGTCTTGACCAGCAGGGAGTAGACCCGGGGGCCCTCCTGGAAGGCGCTGGCGTAGTAGTTGGCCACCCCCGGGATCACCTCCACGGGGCGGCGGGTGTAGGGGACGATGGTGCCCTCCGCCTTCCGATCGCAGGCCACGCTGGCCGCCAGGGCGGCGGCGCCCCCCAGCAGCCCGAGGAAGCCCCTGCGGGTCAGGGCGGAGGGAGCGGGCAGATCGGAGAGGTCCATGGCGCCAGGCACGAACTCGTCCTGGGCGGCGCGACGGGCTTCGGGACTCTCGACGCGCTCCTCAAGGGTCCGCCAGTGGCGGGGGAGTGCGGTGGGGACGTCGGCTGGGACGGGGATCCGGGTCTTCATGGGGTCATCCACGGCGCTGGACGGAACGGGTGGGTGGTGCGAGGGTCGGGGCCTTGGGCCGTGGAGGGGGCGCCAGCGGAGGCTGGCGCCGGCCCGCCCGGAGGACCATGTCCATGGTCCGGCGTCCCAGGATGAGCGGTCCTGCCAGCAGGGCGGTCAGCCGGCCGAGGATCTCGCGTCTGTTCAGGCTGTCCATGGTCGTCTCCTGGCGTCGGGGCCTAGCGATGGCAGGCGGAGCAGTACTCGGGGCCTCGTTTGATCGGGCTGCCCTTGGGGAGTGCCGCGTGGGGATCCCGGTGACAGCCCAGGCAATTGCCCATGCGCATGCCCATCACGCGGGTGAGTACGGGCATCTCCTGCACCGGGCCATGGCAGGTCTGGCAGGCGATGCCTGCGTTCACGTGGGGGCGGTGGTCGAAGTAGACGTGGTCCGGCAGCGTGTGGACCCGCTTCCACGGGATGGGGCGCCCGGAGTCGTAGTAGGCGGTGAGCTTCCGGATGGCGGGGCTGTCGGTGCGGGTCACCCGGTGGCAGCCCATGCAGACCTCCGCGCTGGGCACGCCCGCCGAACGGGAGCGGGTGGCCCCCGAATGGCAGTAGAGGCACTGGATCTTCATGACCCCCGCGTGGAGCTGATGGGAGAAGGGGATGGGCTGCCGCGGGGCGTAGCCCTTGGCGAAGCGGTCCGGCTGGGTGAACCAGCCGACGGAGAGGACGGTCAGGAGGACGGCCAGGCCTCCGGCCGGGAGCACGAAGCGGGAGGCTCGATCAAATGGATGCATCAGGACCTCGGGAAGGGCCTGCCGGTGGATTGGGGGGTGATGGCAAGGATCCTACGTCGTTCCAGGGCACTGCCAAGAGGGGGATGGGCCCACCTCGCCAGCGGAGACCTCGGGATTGCGGGTCGAGCATAGAACACAAAAGTGTGACTGTTAAGCTCTTTTTTCTGAATCTATGAATTGTCTTTTATGAGATTTACGGGTTATTTATGACGACAAGACCGGAGGCTCGGTTTCATCCATGTGTGATCTATGTCACACGATCTTCCGGGCCCGGGGGGGCCAGGTTGGCGACACCCCCGCCGGGCTCAGTCCGGGAAGCCCACCCAGGGACGGAGGAGGCCCAGGCCGAGGAAGAGGGCCCCCATGCGCTCCACCGGCAGTCCCATCACGGTGGCGAAGCTGCCGTCCACGCCTTCGATGAAGAGGGCCCCGATGCCCTGGATGGCGTAGGCTCCGGCCTTGTCCATGGGCTCCCGGGTGGCGACGTACCAGCGGATCCGGGCTTCCGTCATGGGCCGGAAGCGCACCACGGCCGTGTCCACCAGGCTGTGGATCTCGCCGTCCTTCTGGAGGCAGAAGCCCGTGTGGACCTGGTGGGCACGCCCCTGGAGGAGCGAGAGCATCCGCACCGCGTCCTCCACGTCCAGGGGCTTGTTCAGGGTGTGGTGGTCCACGGCCACGGTGGTGTCGGCGGCCATGACCCAGCGCCCGGGGTTTCTCCGCGCGACGACCTCGGCCTTGAGTTCCGCCAGCCGGAGCACCAGGTCCTGGGGATCCTCGTCCAGGAGCGGCGTCTCGTCCACGCTGGGGACCTGGAGCTCGAAGGGGATGCCCAGGGACTCCATCCAGTGGCGTCGGCGGGGGCTTCCGCTGGCGAGGATGAGGGGCAGGAGGGCGGTGCCCGCCACGCCGGGGACGGTCTCGCTCACCGCAGCCCCCTGCGTCGGAGTTCGGCCACATCCACCCGCATGTGGACCCCCTCCAGGTCGCCAGCGGGCCGGAAGCCGAAGCGCGGGTAGAAGTGAGCCGCGTCGCGGGTCTCCAGCAGGAAGCGCTGGACCTCCCCGACCCAGGGGTGCCGGAGGGCCCACTCCACCAGGACTGACGCGATGCCCAGGCCCATCATGTCCCGGGAGGTGACGACGTCGTAGAGCTTGGCCTCGTAGGCGTGGTCGGACCACAGGCGCGTGGCGCCCACCAGCCGGCCGCCCATGGATCCCTCGGGCACGAGGCGGGCGGTCAGCATGCGGGAGCAGGCGAGGAGACGGCGCCACTGGGCCAGGGTCCGCTCGGCAGTCCAGTAGACCTCCTCGGCCTGGAAGAAGATCTGGAGTTCCCGCGGCTCCATGGTCCAGGTCTCGTCCGCGAAGGCCACCGTGCCCCGGGGGGTGGGGAGCGGCTCGGGCACCAGGAAATCGCGCGTCATCAGGCCTTCCGGGAGGAGGGCTTCCATCCTAGCAGGAGGGTCCCCAGGGCCAGGCCCCCGGCCAGCAGCCGGAGCACCCAGGGGGAGCGCGCCGGAGTGTGGACGGCGCGCCAGTCCAGGGGGAAGGCCCAGGCGCCCTCGCTCAGGGGCTTGCCCCAGAGCTGGAAGTGCCCGTCCTCGCGGAAGAGGCCCGACTTGCCGGTGAGGGTGGCCCGCACCAGGGGGACCCCCAGTTCCACGGGGCGCAGGCGGATCTGGGCCGCGTGCAGGTCCGTGGCGATGCTCCGGTCGAACCAGCCGTCGTTGGTGTGGTTGGTCAGCAGGTTCGCGTGGCCCAGGTCCAGCCCCAGCCGGGCCCGCTCCGGGTCCAGGGCCTCGCTGCAGATGAGGGGTGCCACCCGCACCCCGCCGGAGCCCGGCACCCCGAAGCTGCAGCCGGGCCAGAGATGGCCCCGCTTCTGGGATTCGAAGCCCAGCTCCCGGTCCATCCAGGTGCGGAACCAGAGGGGTCCCGGGATGCGCTCCCCGAAGGGCATGGGCTCCACCTTGGCGAAGATGAAATCGGGCTCTCCGGCGGCTTCGCCGCGCACCAGGTTGTAGGGTCCCCCTTCCGTGCCGTAGAGCCAGGCCACGCCGCGCCGGGCGGCCTCGGCCTGGAGCCTGGGATCGGGCCAGCGGTCGTCCCGGCCCAGCACCGAGCTTTCCGCCCACAGCAGGAGGGTCGCCCGGCCGGGCCTCGGGAGGTGGGCCTCCCGGAGGAGGGCATCGCTCCGTCGCCACATGTCCGCTTCCATCCCGGGCCAGCGCAGGCCGGCCGGGAAGTTGGGCTGGACGATGGCCACATCCAGGTGGCGCTCCGGTCCCCGGGGCAGGGTGTACCAGGCCAGGCCCAGGAGGCCCATCAGGGCCACGGCCCCCACCGGAAGGGCCAGCACCCGCCTGGCCGGCGCCCCCTGGACCCGCAGGGCCGCGGCCCCGGTCCCCGCGGACCAGGCCAGGGCCGACAGGCCCCGGGTGGTGAGGAAGGCCGCGCTCCGGGCCATCCAGGGCAGGGCCCCGAAGGCCGCGCCCCAGCTCCAGGCATAGATGTGGAAGCCCCAGGCCTCCCATACCAGGATGCCGAGCCCCGCCCCGAAGGCCGCCGCAGCGGCGCCGGCACGGCGGAAGAGGGTCCGGGCGAAGAGGACCACCAGCAGGAATCCCAGGGCCTCCCAGGCGTAGAAGAGGAAGCCGCCCAGCAGGGCCAGGGCCCAGGGGAGCCCTCCCTTGCTCTCCAGCGTGCCGGGCACCCAGTAGAAGATGCCCACCAGGCCCAGGAGGAGGCCCAGGGCCAGCCAGAGGGCGTGCCGCCCCCGGAAGGCCGTTTCCATCAGAAGCAGGGGGAAGAGGAGGGCTGCGGCGGGTTCCAGGCAGCCGTGGAGGGCTCCCGGGAACCGGAAGGCCAGGGCGAAGGCCGCGCCCAGGACCAGGGCTTCGAGAGGTCTCAGGAACCAGGCTTTCACGATCGGGATCTCCGGTCCGCCTCATAGCAGGCGATGCCCGCCGCCACGGCGGCATTGAGGCTCTCCACCCCGCGGATGGGGATGGCCAGGCGGCGCAGGGCGGCGGGCAGGGACACGCCGCCCCAGCCGTGTCCCTCGTTGCCCACCCACAGGCGCAGGGGCTCGGACAGGTCCGCCTCGGCCAGGGGCAGGGCGCCGGGGCCGCCGTCCAGCGCGTACCACCGCCCCCGGTCGGGCACCAGGGCCTCCACCCGCCGCAGGGGGAGGAGGAAGGCGGCACCCATGCTCCCGCGCAAGGCCTTGGGGGCGAAGGGATCGGCGCAGCCGGGACCCAGGAGGGCCTCCTGGAAGCCGAAGGCGGCGGCGCTGCGGAGGAGGGCCCCCAGGTTGCCCGGATCCTGGATGCCCCAGGCGCCGATGACCCGGGCGGCCAGGGGCCCGGCGGGTTCCGGACCCAGCTCCGCGAGGAGGGTGTGGTCCGGGGGGCTCCCGGCGTCGGCCAGCTCCCGCATCAGGGACTCCCCCAGCGCGAGGCAGTCGAGGCCCAGCGAAGCTTCGAGGGGGTGGGGCGCGGCACCTTCGTGCCGCAGCCAGAGGACGGGGCGGAGGCGCCCGGCGGCGGGCGTGCCCCGCAGCTCGGCCCAGGCCTCGATGAGCTTGCTCCCCAGGAGGAGGGTGGCTTCGCGGCGGGAGCCGGCGGGCCGGAGGCGGGCCAGGATGGCCTTGAAGCGGGGGTTGGCCTTGCTCGTGAGGGGGCTGGGCATGGGGCTCGGGTGATCCAGGACACACCCCCGGAAGGGCGGGGCCGCCGCCGGAAGGGATGGTTTAGACTATCCGCTTCCTCCGACCTTTCCTCCCTACCTGCCGCGCCTTCCCAGGAGCCTCCATGCAACCGTTCGTCCCCTCCGACCAGAACCTCCGGGAGTTCTCCCTCCGGGCGGTGCTCATCGGCCTGGTCATGGCCGTGATCCTGGGCTCGGCCAATGCCTACCTGGGCCTGAAGGCGGGCATGACCATCGCCGCCACCTACCCGGCCGCCGTCATCGGCATGGCCCTCATCAAGCTCATGAAGGGGACCATCCTGGAGGAGAACATCGCCCGGACCGTGGGCAGCATCGGCGAATCCATCGCCGCGGGGGCCATCTTCACCCTGCCCGCCTTCGTCATGAGCGGCCTCTGGCCCACGTTCTTCACGCGCGGCCACTACATCACCAGCTCCCTGATCATGTTCGCGGGCGGCGTGCTCGGCATCATGTTCGTGGCCCTCCTGCGCCGCGTGATGGTGGAGGATGCCGAACTGCCCTACCCCGAGAGCCTCGCGGCCGCCGAGATCCACAAGGCCGGCGCCCGGGGCGGAAGCGGCACCAAGTTCCTCTTCGGGGCCATGGGCATCGCCGCCCTCATCCAGGCCCTCGTCCAGGTGCAGCTCTTCGCCAGCACCTGGGAGAAGTTCGTGGCCTTCAAGGACACCACCATCGGGCTGGCCCAGGGCCTCAAGGCCAAGGTGGCCGGCGGCCTCCTGCTCAGCTCCCCCGGCATCAGCCCTGCCTACATGGGCGTGGGCTACATCATCGGGCCCAAGCTCGGCGCCCTGAATTTCTCCGGCGGTGTCCTGGCCTGGGGCCTGCTCGTGCCCATGATCACCTACTTCCTGGCCCCCGGTGTCTACCCCCACGGCGCCTCCACCGGCGACTGGATCGCCCTCTCCTATGCGGTGTGGATGAACATCGTGCGGCCCATCGCCATCGGCGGCATGCTCGTGGGCGCCGGCTACACCCTGTTCAGGATGCGCAAGAGCCTGGCCACGGGTCTGACCCGCTCCGTCTCCGACGTGAAGAAGGCCGCCACCGGCGAGCACACCGTGCAGCGGGTGGACAAGGACCTGCCCTTCACCTGGGTGCTGGGCGGCATCGCCTTCGCGGCGGCTGCCACCTTCCTCATCACCTGGCGGATCTTCGAGGTCCGTCCCCTGGTGGCCCTGGTGGCGGCGCTGGTGATGGTCATCCTCGGCTTCTTCTTCGCGGCCATCAGTGGCTACCTGGTCGGCATCATGGGGTCCAGCAACAACCCCATCTCCGGCCTGACGCTGACGGCGCTTGTCGTCACCGCCCTGGTGATGGTGGCCCTGGGCGTGAAGGGCAAGGCGGGCGTGGCGGCCGTGCTGGGGGTCGCTGCCATCGTGTGCGTGAGCGCGGCCGTCGCCGGCGAGATGCTCCAGGACCTCAAGGCCGGCCACATCCTGGGCGGCACCCCCTGGCGCATGGAGTCGGGCGACCTCCTCGGCGTGGCCCTGGTCTCCTTCGTCCTCTTCATCCCGCTCATGGTGCTCCACGAGGGCGACATCAAGGCCCAGGCCAACCAGAAGCTGGCCCAGCTCCAGGCCCAGCAGGTGCAGACGGTCACCACCACGGACGGGAAGGTGTACACCCTTGACCAGATCAAGGCCCTGCCTCCGGACCAGGAGAAGACCGTCCTGAACCTGGACGCCGGCTTCGGCTCCAAGCAGCTGGCCGCGCCCCAGGCGGGCCTCATGGCCCTCCTCAGCAAGGGGATCGTGGAGGGCAAGATGGCCTGGCCGCTCATCATCGTGGGCATGATGCTGGGCTTCGGCTTCATCCTCATGCAGGTGAAGAGTCCCATGCTGGTGTCGGTGGGCATGTACCTGCCGCTGGAGACGACTTTCGCCATCTTCCTGGGCGGCGTGGTGAAGGGCGTGGTGACGATGATGGCCGAGCGCCGGGGGCTCAACGAGGCCCAGAAGGTGCGGGTGGAGAACAACGGCGTGCTGCTGGCCGCGGGCCTCATCGCCGGCGAGGCCCTGGTGGGCCTGCTCTTCGCGACCCTGGCCTTCTTCGACGTGAACTTCCAGCTCACCCGCTTCATCTGGGGTCCCAACCGCGCGGCCGGGGCCTTCTGGGTGAGCCTGCTGATCCTGCTCGGGATCGCCGTCTACCTCGTCAAGGTGCCCCTGGCCAACGCCGGCGCCGCCGACGCGCCCGCCCCGCCCAGCGCGAACTTCTGAGGGCTCGAACCGTCCTCTGAAACACCCAGGCGCCACGGAAGGAGCAAACCTTCCCTGGCGCCTGGGCGCTTTTCCGGCCAGAGGTTCGACCTCATGGCTGGAGCGGGGCTAACCCCCCTACGACCCTAGGATGGCCTTCAAGGCCTGGACATGTCCCTGGAACGCCTCCCGTCCGGTTCGTGTGAGCTGGAGGAAGGTTCGGGGTTTGCGGTCGACGAACAATTTCTCCTGGGACACGTAGCCCGCTTCCTCGAGTTTCAGGAGGTGGGCGCCGAGGTTTCCGTCGGAGAGCCGCAGGAGGGTCTTGAGGTGGCTGAAATCCACCTTCTCGTCCTCCGCCAGGGCCGCCAGGGAGGACATGATCTTCAGGCGGGCCGGCTGGTGAATGATGTCGTCGAAACCGCTCATGGCTTTGCTGCCCGCCAGCGAAGCTGGATGACGGCCCCTGGAATCAGAAGGCCGCCGCCGCCGAAGACGGCCATCCAGAGCATGAAGGGGAGGGGTTGGAGGAGGTGCCAACCGAGGAGGGTGGCGGCCGTGACCCCCAGCCCAATGAGGGACAGGAGCAGGCTGCGCGCCCACAGCCCCATGATGACGTAGCCCAGCATGATCACGGAGACCAGGACCACCACCGGAGCCATTTCCCCCCGCAGGGGGAGGATCCAGGCCAGGGTGTAGGCGTAGACGAGAATGGCTGTCCAGAACAGGGTGATCTGCCGACCTGCGGCCCGATGGTGGGAACTCCGTATTTTGGGGCGACGCTGGCTGGCGATCCCCAGGGTGGCGGTGGCGAGAATCCCCAGACTCACCAGGACAGTCCAGAGGATTCCGGCTCGATCCGGCCTGAGGAAGGTTCCACCGAATCCCGCGACCCACACCAGGCCCCAGACGATGAGGTAGTAGCCGAAGGCATCCGCCGCCATGGCTTGTTTCATGCGCTTCCCGGTCTTTTCGATGTCGGCCAGGGCGAGGCGGGCTTCTTCGGAAGTGAGTGTCGGCATGGCTCCACGCTCCTCTGGATCGCTCATTCCGTTACCGGATTCCCGCTTGGATCAGCAGCAGATCGTTGGTGGAAGCGGGTCCCTCCCAGTAGAGAATCATCTGCCGGGACTCCTCCGAGGGGGTTTTGCCCGAGGTGTGGAGGCTACCATAGAGGCTTCCGTAGGCTTGACCCAGGTCTGCGACCTTGCCGGTGAACGTCATGGAAGCGCAGTGGAAGGGAGGGAGGACCCTGGTCCGGGCTGCCCCCGCGGCCTGCGTTCCTTCCGGGACCAAGAACCCCACCTCCATCCGGAAGCGCGTCTCCGGGTTCCCGTCCACGGCGTGGTAGATCACTTCAAGGGGACCCATCGGCTGGGTCCGGGTCGCCATCAGAGCCTGCTTGAGCTTCGGCACCAGGGCCTGGATCTGGGTTCCGATACCCGCGAGGTTCGTCTCGCAGTCCAGGTGGAGGTAGGTGCCCCCAGCCACCGTCTGCTCGAACACAGGCCCCAGGACATAGGGTTGCCCCTGGAGTCCGAGCTGGGGAGTTCCTGCCGAGGCAGGCCGGAAGAAAGCCGTGCCGGCCAGGGTGAGAGAAAGGAGGAGGTTTCGCATGGTCCGCTCCGCGGCATGGTGTCTGAGTTGTTTCAGAGCACTCTGTAAAACAGAGTAATCTGTATTAATCAACTGTCAACCCTGTTCAGCGTCCTTTTTCGGGGTGGTGCATGCTGGTGTTGTAAAAGGAATGTGTTGCACGCATGAGGAGATCCATGGCCTTTCCCGACGATGCCTTTCTCGCCCGTGTGCCCGTCCAGGCGCTGCCTTCGGAGCCCGGCGAGGGCGATACGGTGGTCCTTGTGCGGCCCAAGATCCTTGCGTCCCGCTGGGCCTGGCTGG
>DAIDKC010000104.1 GCA_027451045.1 Holophagaceae bacterium
GCGAACCGGGTTGAAGAAGTGGGTGATGACGAAGTGCTTGCGGAAGGCGTCCCCGCGGCCTTCCACGAGGAGCTTCAGGGGGATGCCCGAGGTGTTGGAGCTCACCCAGGCGCCGGGCTTCAGGTGCACCTCGAGACGGCCGTAGAGCTCGCGCTTGATGGCCAGGTCCTCCTTCACCACCTCCACCACCCAGTCGCAGTCCGCGAGGCGGTCGAGATGGTCGCGCAGGTTGCCCGGGCGGATCTTCTTGAGGAACGAGGGATGCATGGCCAGGGCCGGCTTGGACTTCGCCAGGGCCGCCAGGGCACCCTCCGCCAGCTTGTCGGGTGCCGCCTCGTCAATGACGATGTCCAGCAGCTCCACCTGGCAGCCCGCCGAGGCCACGTGGGCGGCGATGCCCGAGCCCATCACGCCCGATCCGAGGACGCCGATCTTCTTGATGTTCATGTCCAACCTCCAGTCTCGATGTGTGTGGTTGGATCAGATCTTCTCGATGACGGACGCGATGCCCTGGCCGCCGCCGATGCACATGGTGGCGATGCCGTACTTCCCGCCGTCGGTCTCGAGGCGATTGAGCAGGGTGGTGAGGATGCGGGCGCCGCTGGCGCCGAGGGGGTGGCCGATGGCGATGGCGCCGCCCCAGGCGTTGATCTTGGCCGGGTCGTAGCCGCCCTCGCGGATCACCGCGAGGCTCTGGGCCGCGAAGGCCTCGTTGAGCTCGATGGCGTCAATCTGGTCGAGCTTCAGGCCCACGCGGTCCAGCACCTTCCTCACGGCGGGCACGGGGCCGATGCCCATGCGGTCGGGCTCCACGCCGGCCACCGCGCCGTTCAGGATGCGGGCGCGCGGCTTGAGGCCCAGGGACTTCGCCAGGGACTCCTCCATGACCAGCAGGAAGGCGGCGCCGTCCGTCACGGGGGAGCTGTTCCCGGCGGTGACGTTGCCCTCGGCCAGGAAGGCGGGCTTGAGTTCGCCGAGCTTCTCCACGCTGGTGTCGGCCCGGACGCATTCGTCCTGCCGGAGCGTCACCGGCTTCCCGTCGAGGCCCTTCGTCTCGAAGCGGACGACCTCCTTCTCGTACTTCCCGGCCTTCCAGGCGGCGGCGGCCTTCTGGTGGCTCTGGAAGGCGAACTCGTCCTGCTCCTTGCGGGTGATCTTGTACTCCTTCGCCAGGTTCTCGGCGGTGATGCCCATGGAGCAGTAGGCCTGGGGGTAGGTCTCGCTGATGTAGGGATCCACGCTGGGGTTGAAGCCCATCATGGGCACCTTGGACATGCTCTCCACGCCACCGGCCAGGAAGACATCGCCGGCGTTGGCCAGGATCGCCCGCGCGGCCATGAGCATGGTCTCCTGGCTGCTGCCGCAGAAGCGGTTGATGGTGGCGGCGGCGGCCGTGATGGGCAGGCCGGCCCGGAAGCTGACGAGGCGGGCCATGTTCATGCCCTGCTCCCCTTCCGGCATGGCGCAGCCCACGAGGACATCCTCGAGGATGGACCAGTCCTTCAGGAGCGGCTTGATGGCCTCGATCACCACGGACCCCAGATGCTCGGGCCGCGTGGCGGCATAGGCGCCCTTGATGCCCCGGCCGATGGGGGTGCGCTTGGCTTCGACGATGACTGCGGATCGCATGGAACCTCCCATGAATACTCAGAAGAGCTGGTAGCGGTGAGCCTAGCACCCGTCCGGGTCGCGTGAGGCACCTACCGTGAGTCGGACACCCCCTACTTCGGGTCCGAACCTTCGGCGTCTTGACGGCACTATCAGGTGGACTGATGTTTCCGTTTGGTTTTGCGAGACTTCGCTTCCCATCCGGCTGCAAGGAAGACGGGACCATGCCCCTCACCGAGTCCTACCTCAGCCCCCGCAGGGTACTGACCGTCGTTCTGGCCGGTGGGCGGGGACGTCGCTTGTACGACCTGACGGACTATGTCTCAAAGCCCGGTCTGGATTTCGGAGGCAAGTACAAGATCATCGACTTCACCCTCTCGAACTGCGTGAATTCGGGCTTCCGGAAGATCGCGGTGCTGACGCAGTACAACTCGCACCGGCTGATCGAGCATCTGGCCTTCGCCTGGAGCTTCCTCCCCGGGGAGCTCAAGGAGTTCGTCCACATCTGGCCCGCGCAGCAGAGTCTCAACAAGGAGTGCTGGTACAACGGCACTGCGGACGCCGTGTTCCAGAACCTGGAGAACATCCGCCAGTTCGATCCCCAGCATGTGCTGGTGCTGGCTGGGGACCACATCTACCGGATGGACTACAAGTACTTCCTCCACGACCATCTCAACCACGATGCGGACATGACCATCGCCTGTCTGGAGGTGCCGCGCCTGGCCGCCCGGGGGTTCGGCATCGCCCAGGTGGACGCCCACGGCCGCATCCAGTCCTTCGTGGAGAAGCCGCAGGACCCTCCGGGGCTTCCGGACCATCCGGACATGGCCCTGGCCAGCATGGGGATCTACCTCTTCAAGGCCGGCTTCCTGTTCACGGAGTTGATGAAGGACGCCCAGGCGGAATCGGGCCACGACTTCGGCCATGACCTCATCCCGGCCCTCGTGAGGCGGGCCAGGGTCTATGCCCACCGCTTCGAGCGGAGCAGCATCCCGAATCCCCTGAACCCGGATCCCTACTGGCGGGACGTGGGCACCCTGGACTCATACTGGGAAGCCAACCTGGACCTGGTGGCCGTGCAGCCGGCGCTCAATCTCTATGACCCGACCTGGCCCATCCACACCAGCCTCCATCAGCTCCCCCCCGCCAAGATCGTCCACGAGGGGCATATCCGGCAGGGATCGGCCGTGAGCAGCATGGTCTCGGGAGGCTGCATCATCTCGGGAGCCCACATCCGGAATTCCCTGTTGTTCACCGAGAGCCGGGTCCACTCCTTTGCCCGGATCGAGGACACCGTGGTGCTCCCGGGGGCCGATATCGGCGAGCATGCCCGCCTCCACCGGGCCATCGTGGACACCGGCTGCCGCGTTCCCACGGGCCTGGTGGTGGGAGAGGATCCGGACGACGATGCACGCCGCTTCCACCGGACCCCGAATGGCGTCACCCTCGTCTCGCAGGCCATGCTGGACCGGCTGAACGGGTGACCATGCGCGTACTTTTCACGGGAACGGAACTCTTCCCCCATGTGAAGGTGGGCGGACTTGCGGACGTGATGGCCGCACTGCCCAAGGCCCTCCGGGCCCAGGGCGTGGATGTCCGGGTGCTGCTGCCCGGCTATCCCGCCCTCAAGCGGGCCGCCGTGCCCCTTGAGCCTCTGGTGGCCTTGGGCGACCTCATGGGTGGCGGAGAGGCCCGCATCCTCCTGGGGCGCTGTCCGGCGGGCCTGCCCATCTACCTGCTCGACCAGCCGGCCTTCTTCCACACGGACACCCCCTACGCGGCTGCGGGCACGCTCCCCCTCGGGTTCGGAGCCCTCTCCTGGGCCGCGGCCCATCTGGGGCGGCACGGGGACGGCCACGGCTGGTGCCCGGATCTCGTCCACGCCCACGACTGGCCCACGGGACTCGCTCCCGCCTATCTGGCCCTGGCAGGCGCCCCCCGTCCCCGCACGGCGCTGACCATCCACAACCTGGCCTACCAGGGCCTCTTCCCGGCCGACCTGCTGGTGCCCCTCGGCCTGCCCGAGGACTGCTTCACACCCGGTGGCGTGGAGTTCTACGGCCGGATCGGCTTCCTGAAGGCGGGTCTCATGTACGCCGATGGCCTCACCACCGTGAGTCCGACCTACGCCCAGGAGATCCTGGGGCCAGCGGGCCTGGGGCTGGAGGGCGTGCTGCAGCACCGCAACGGCAGCCTCCGGGGCATCCTCAACGGCGTGGACGAGTCGGTATGGGATCCCGCCAGGGACCCCCACCTTCCCAGGCCTTTCGACCGGGACCATCTGGAAGCCCGCAGGCCGGGGAAGCTGGACCTCCAGCGCAGCCTGGGGCTCCAGGAGGCGCCGGAGGCCTTCCTGGTCGCCGTCGTCAGCCGGTTCGCAGGCGAGAAGGGTCTGGACCTGGTCCTGGAGGCCCTGCCCTGGTTCGCCGGGCACGGCATCCAGCTGGCGGTCCTCGGCCAGGGGGAGGCGGATCTGGAGGCGCGCTTCCTGGCGGCCTCCCGCCTCCATCCGGGCCAGGTCGCGGTGCACCTGGGATACGACGAGGCCCTGTCCCACAGGATCTACGGAGGCGCCGACGCCCTGCTGGTGCCCAGCAGGCACGAGCCCTGCGGCCTGACCCAGATGTACGCCATGCGCTACGGGGCCGTACCCTTGGTGCGGGCCACCGGAGGCTTGGCGGACACCGTGACCGATGCCACCCCCGAAGCGCTCAAGGCGGACCGGGCCACGGGCTTCACCTTCCTGGAGCCGGATTCCGCGGCCCTGGAAGCGGCCCTGGGACGGGCCCTTGGGCTCTTCCGGGACCACCCCGCCGCCTGGACAGCCCTCCAGCGCCGGGGCATGGCCCGGGAAGCCGGATGGGGGCCCTCCGCCCGGGCCTACCTCGCCTTCTACGAAAAGCTCCTGCGCGCCTGACGGATGCGACATGCCCCAGGCTCGGGGCGCAAGAGGGGGATGCGGCGCGGCCCGCAGGGCCCGGGGGAGGTCCCCCGGACTCAGGCCGGCGGCATCTGGCAGGACGAGGCCACCGCCGCGGGCAGGTAGGCCTGGTTCACGTAGTCCATCACCATGCGGTCCGCGTTGAACCGCCACGCCAGGGTCCGGATGGACCGCTTCACCCGCTGGAGCCAGGCGCGGGGCACGCCAGTCGCGTCGCGGTGGTCGTAGTAGAGGGGCACCACCTCCTCCTCCAGGATGCGGAAGAGGGCATCCGCGTCCCGGCGGTCCTGCTGGGAGAAGTCGGCATGGGTCTCCCCGTTCCCGATGGCGAAGCCGTTCCGGCCGTCGTAGGCCTCGGCCCACCACCCGTCGAGGATGGAGATGTGGAGGGCCCCGTTCATCGCGGCCTTCATGCCGCTCGTTCCGCAGGCCTCAAGGGGGCGCTGGGGATTGTTCAGCCAGGCGTCCACCCCCTGGTAGAGGTTGCGGCCGACGTGGATGTTGTAGTTCTCCACGAAGGCCATGTGGCCCCGGAAGCGCGGATCCTCGATGAGCTGGTTCACCCGCTGGATGAGTCCCTTCCCCCGCTGGTCCGCCGGATGGGCCCGGCCCGCGAAGATGAGGTTCACGGGGCGGGAAGGATGGTTCACCAGGGCCGCCAGGCGCTCCGGATCGGAGAAGAGGAGGTCGGGCCGCTTGTAGGGCACGAAGCGCCGCGCGAACCCGATGGTGAGGGCGTCGGGGTCCAGCGGGGGGACATCCAATGGCGGGAGGCCCTGGTGGGACCGGGTCGCCGCGACGTGGTCGCGCACGAACCGGATGAGCCTCGCCTTGAGTACCTGCTTGACCTCCCAGATCTCGGCCGAGTCCACGGACTCCAGGCGCGTCCAGAGTTCCGGCCGCACCAGGCCCTCCATCCAGTTCGCGCCCAGGTGCTCGACATAGAGCTGGTTCAGCTCGGAGGCCAGCCAGGTGGGCACGTGCACGCCATTGGTGATGTGGCCGATGGGGACCTCGTGCTCCTTCCGGTCGGGCCAGAGCCGGTTCCACATGGCCCGGGACACGGTGCCGTGGAGCGCCGACACGCCGTTGGCGCGGGTGGAATGCCGCAGGGCCAGCACCGTGGGCATGAAGGCATCCTGCGGGTTGCCAGGATCCAGCTGGCCCAGACCCAGCACCTCCTGGACGGAGAGATTCAGGCCCGCGGCGAGGGGGCGCAGGTGCTCCTGCGCCAGGTCCGCGGGGAACCGGTCATGGCCCGCATCCACCGGCGTGTGGGTGGTGAAGACCGTGGCCGCGGCCGCCGCCTTCAGGGCTGCGCGGGGATCGAGCCCGTCCTCCTGGACCCGATGCCGGGCGCGCTCCAGCACGGCGAAGGCGGTGTGCCCCTCGTTGAGGTGGAACACGCTGGCGGAGATGCCCATGGCCCGCAGGGCCCGGGCCCCCCCGACGCCAAGCAGGAGTTCCTGCTCGATGCGGGTGCGCTGGTCCCCGCCGTAGAGCCGCGCCGCCAGGCCCTGGTCCGCTTCGCTATTCTGGGCGTCCCGGGTATCCAGGAGGATGAGCTTGACCCGCCCCACGCAGGCCTCCAGGAGGCGGGCCCAGACCAGCCGCCCGGGCATCTCCACGGACACCCGGACCGGCTCCCCCAGCGGATCCCGGGCCAGGCGCAGAGGCAGGTCCTTCAGGTCGAAGGGTTCCAGCACGTCCTGCTGCCAGTGGGAGGCGTCCAGCACCTGGCTCACGTAGCCCTGGTGGTAGAGCAGGCCCACGCCCACCATGGGCACCCCGAGGTTGGAGGCACCCTTGAGGTGATCGCCCGCGAGGATGCCCAGCCCGCCCGAGTAGATCGGCAGGGACTCGTGGATACCGAACTCGGCGCAGAAGTAGGCCACGGGCCGCGCCCCCAGGCCGCCAGCGTGGAAGAAGCTCCAGGTGGTGACGGGGTGGACGTACTCATCGAGCTGGCGCAGGGCCCGGTCAATGCGGGCCGGAATGTCCACCTCCGACGCCCGCTTCTCCAGCTGACGGTTCTCGATCTGGCGGAGCACCGAGAGGGGGTTGCGGTGGACCCGGTTGTAGAGATCGATGTCCAGGTCCCGGAAGATCGAGCGCACTTCCGGCCGCCAGGTCCACCAGAGGTTCTGGGTGAGGCGTTCGAGCTTCTGCCGGAGAGTTTCCATGGCGGCCTCGGGGTGGGATGGAGCGATTATGGCAGGGCGTCCAGGGGGCAGAGGAACACCACCCCCAGAGGCGGCAGGGTGAGGGCCAGGGAGTGACCGTGGCCATGCCGGGGCAGGGCTTCCGGAAGCAGACGTCCCGGATTGCCGAAGCCTTGCCCGCCGTAGGCCGTCCCATCGGTGTTGAGGAGCTCCGCGCAGGGGCCGTCCCAGGGCACCCCGATCCGGTAGTCCCGGTGGACGAGGGCCGTGGCGTTGAGCACCGCGAGGATCACCTCGCCCGAATCGGGATCGCGTCGCAGCATGGCCAGCACGTTGTTGTGACGGTCCTGGCAGTCCACCCAGGCCCAGCCGGCTCCCTCGCAATCCCCCCGATGGAGGGCGGGTTTGGCGCGGTAGAGCGCATTGAGATCCCTGAGGAGGTCATGGATGCCATGGTGCTCGGGCCGGTCGAGCAGCTCCCAGTCCAGCGCCGTCTCGTGGTCCCATTCGCGTTCCTGGCCCATCTCCGCGCCCATGAAGACCAGTTTCTTGCCGGGGTGGGCGAACTGCCAGGCCAGCACCAGGCGCAGGTTCGCGAGCCGCTCCCACGCGCTTCCCGGCATGCGGCCCAGGAGGCTCCGCTTCCCGTGGACCACCTCGTCGTGGGAGAGCGGCATCACGTAGTTCTCCGCATGGTGGTACAGCAGGCTGAAGGTGAGCTCGTCGTGGTGGTAGCGGCGATGGGGCATGGGCCGGGAGAAGAAGCGCAGGTCGTCGTGCATCCAGCCCATGTCCCACTTGAAGCCGAAGCCAAGCCCACCCACGTGGGCCGGCCTGGAGACCATGGGCCAGGCGGTGGACTCCTCCGCAATGGTGAAGACGTCGGGATGCTCCGCGTACACCGTCTCGTTGAGGCGGCGCAGGAAGCCCGCCGCCTCCAGGTTCTCCCGCCCCCCGTAGCGGTTGGGGATCCACTGGCCCTCGTCCCGGCTGTAGTCGAGGTAGAGCATGGACGCCACGGCGTCCACCCGCAGGCCGTCCACGTGGAAGCGCTCCAGCCAGAACAGGGCGTTGGAGATAAGGAAGTTCTGGACCTCGCGGCGGCCGTAGTTGTAGATCAGCGTGCCCCAGTCCATGTGGCGACCCTGGCGCGGATCGGCATGCTCGAAGAGGTGGGTGCCGTCGAAGTACCCCAGTCCGTGGGGGTCCTCGGGGAAGTGGGCTGGGACCCAGTCCAGCACCACCCCGATGCCCGCCTGGTGGAAGGCGTCCACGAAGGCCCGGAAATCGTCCGGGGAGCCGTAGCGCCCCGTGGGGGCGAAGAGTCCCAGAGGCTGGTAGCCCCAGGATCCGTAGAAGGGGTGTTCGCACACCGGCAGCAATTCGATATGGGTGAAGCCCAGGTGACGGACATAGGGGACAAGCTGCGCGGCGATCTCCCGGTAGGACAGGAAGGCCCCGTCAGGCCGGCGCCGCCAGGATCCGAGGTGCACCTCGTAGGCGCTGAAGGGGGCCCGGTGGATGGGCTCGCGGCCTCGCTCTTCCATCCAGGCCGCATCGCCCCAGGCGTAGGTTCCCAGGCCATGGACGATGGACGCCGTGCCGGGCGGCGCCTCGCACTGGAAGGCGAAGGGGTCCGCCTTGAGGGGCAGCAGCTCCCCGTGCGGGCCGTGCAGCTCGAACTTGTACAGCGCGCCGGGGCCCACGCCGGGCAGGAAGGTCTCCCAGACCCCGACCTCGCTGGGATGCATGGGGTGCGGCCGGCCGTCCCAGCGGTTGAAGGGGCCCACGACACTCACGCCGCGGGCATTGGGAGCCCACACCGCGAAGGCGGTGCCCGCCACGCCCTCCACCTCGCAGGGATGGGCTCCGAGCTTCTCGAAGAGGCGGCGATGGGTGCCCTCCGCCAGCAGGTAGCGGTCCAGCGGTCCCAGACGGCTCATGGCCGCCCTCCCAGGTGGCGCCACACCCGCAGCGCCTCGGTGGCACTCCAGGCCTGGGCATCGCACCCGCGCTGGGCATGGGGTGCATCCCCATCCAGCAGTTCCGGCAGCTGGCCCACGCAGCCCTCCGCCAGGAGGGCCTCGAGCGGCCCCAGCAGGGCCCGGGCGGCGGCCACCGCTTCCGGGGCGTCATCCCAGGCCCTGGCCAGGGCCTCGCAGAACGTGGGCAGCAGCCAGACCCAGGCCGTGCCGTTGTGGTAGGCGGGCTTGCGCCGGGTGTCCTCGTCACCCTCGTACCGGCCCCAGTACGGGCGGGACGGATCGTTCAGGTGGCGGCCGTCCGAAGCCTGGACCGCCAGCGGCTCCCGCACGGGCAGAGGCGCGAGGCTGCGGAGTCCGCCGGGCACCAGCAGGTGCCGCTGGGCGGCGGCCACCACGCCCCGGGCCCGGGGTCCCTGCACCAGGCCCAGGCTCACCAGGAAGAGCTGGTTGGGCCGCAGGTGGTCCAGGGGGCGCCCCTGGGCGGCGGGGATGCCCGCGGGGGCGGCGAGGACATCGGCATACCAGCCCGGCCCCGGGAGCCAGAAGCGCTCCAGGGCGGCCTCCGCCCGGAGGGCGAGGGCATCCCAGGCCTCTCCCGCAGGCTCCGCGCCGAGGCGGGCCAGCTGGCGCAGCAGCCGGATCCACAGGGCCTGGAGCTCCACGGGGCAGCCCTCCCGGGGCGTGCCCGCAGGATGGTTCGTATCCATCCAGGTGAAGTGGGACGGGCTCCACAGCAGGGCGGAGGCGGCATCCACCCGGACCCCGTTGGGGCATCCGGCCAGGGCGCCCTCGGCCAGGCCCTGCAGCACCGCGCCCAGGCTGCGCCCACCGGCGTCGGCCCCGTAGACCTCGGGACCCAGCGCCTCCGCGGCCTCCTCCAGGGCCAGGGCGAACCAGAGGGGCGCGTCGGAGGTGTTCCGGTCCCCGGTGTCCCCTGCCGCCAGGCGGTTGGGCAGGGTGCCGTTCCGGGCCAGGGCGCCGAAGGTCCGGAGCAGTTCCAGCACGGCCCCGCCCCGCCCCGCCGCCAGGTAGCCGCGGGCGGCGATGAGGGTGTCCCGGCCCCAGTCCAGGAACCACGGATACCCGGCGATCACGGTGAGCCCCCCGCCCCTGCGCGCCAGGAAAGCCTCGCTGGCCCGGACGAGGCGGGCGCCGAAGGGATCGTCCCCGGGCCACGGGGGGGTCTCCGGGACCGGATGTTCCCAGGGCGGATCCTCCGGGATCGCCTCCACCCCGAGCGTGCAGGTCGCGCCGGGGGCGAGGGGCAGGTCGAACCACCCCGGGCTCCAGGTGTCGCCGGCGTCCGCCATGCCGCGGGAGGCCTCCACCGGATGGCGACAGGCGCTCCATTCCGGTTCCGGATGGTACGCGCCGCCGCTGGACCAGGCCCGGAGGCCCCGGTCGGGGGCGGGCAGGAAGCGGAAGCCGGGCCGATCCTCCAGGACGGCCGTGCCATCCCGGAAGCGGCGCTCCAGGACCTCGGACCGGCGGGTCTCCTCGTGGTAGCCCCGGTCCTCCAGGTCCAGGCGCACCGTGAGCCGAACCTCCACGGGAGGCTCCGGCCCATCCTCCTGCGGTGCCCGGGACCAGCGGAGCTGCAAGGCGTTGTGGCCGGGGGGCATGACGGCGGCCAGCTCCAGCGCCACGGTGCGGCCGTCGCCAGCATGGGCCCGGAAGCGCCAGCGGGCCGTCGGGCCGGCCTCGAAGGCCACCAGGTTCGCGGCATCCAGGGCGGTGAGGAACCCGTCCGCGATCACCCAGGCCCGCAGGCGCTTGGCCAGGACATGGCGGTCGCAGGGCACGGCCGGGTGCAGGTTGGCGCCGAGGAGACAGTCGTACTTGGAGGCGATGGCCCCGAGGTCGGCGTGGAGGCGGGCCATACCGCCCCGCCCGTTGGTCAGGAGGGCCAGGCCCGCCGCTCCCGCGCGCTCCCCGTCCCCGGGCTCCGCGCAGCGCAGGAGGCGGGCGGCCAGGGTGCCGCCGGAGGGGCCGAACCGGACCAGGCGGAGGTCCAGGGAACCGCGGCCCGTTCCGGGCGGCAGGGCCGCCACCTGGCGGTTCCCCGCGGGGATGGAGCGCAGGTGGCGGTCCGGCGCCCCGGGGACGGCCAGGATGGCCTCGAAGGGGGCCTCGTCCTCCAGGAGGAGCCAGTGTCCCTTCGGCAGGGGCGTGACGCGCCGGGCATCCGTGGCGGTCCATCGCACCACGGCTGGGTAGCGGGGGCCGGCCATGAGCCGGTCCAGGGCCTGCAGCAGGGACGCCCCGTCCCTGGCCTCGAGCCGCGCGACGGCGGCGAGGAAGACCGCCGGATCCTGGTCCACCCGCGCCGCGAGGGCGCGCCAGTCGAAGGGGCCGATCGCCTCGGCGGGAAGGACCTCGGCCAGCTGCTGGAGGCCCCAGGCGGCCCGGGCCCGGGCCGCACGATAGGCCTCTCCGGCCAAGCCGGCGGGCGTCCGGCGGGCGGCGAGGCAGTGGGCGGCCCCGGGCATCAGGGAGAGCCGCACCCGCCCGCGCTCGATCTGCCAGGCGGGCAGCGCACCCCCCAGGAGGTC
>DAIDKC010000105.1 GCA_027451045.1 Holophagaceae bacterium
CCTGCGGGCCAAGGGCTCGGTCCTCTGCGGCGACGTGCGCTTCGGCGAGGCCATGCAGGTGGCTTCCGCCGTCACCCCCGTGCCCGGCGGCGTGGGTCCCCTCACCATCGCCGGGCTGCTCACCAACACCCTGTCGGCCGCACAAAGCTGACACCTCACTGCTCAATATTTAAGTTCCCACCCTGGCCAGTCGAAAGGTGGACTCAACATCCACTGAATTCCAGCCAGACCGAGCCGTTCGTCTCGGGCGGGCCCCTTCCGGGAGGGAGCAATGCGAAACCGCAGGCTCGTGCCGTTTGCATTGGCCGTGGCCGGGGTCCTGCCGCTGCGGGCGCAGGCTGCGAACGGCAACGACAGGGACATCCAGGATCTCCTGCAGCTGCTCAACACCCCCATCACTGTGGCAAGCAAGCGGGCCTCCACCCTCCAGACGACCCCGGGGGTGGTGACCCTCATTACCCGGAAACAGATCCTGGACTCGGGGGCCCGGGACCTCATTGATGTCCTGCGCATGGTGCCGGGGATTGACTTCGCAACGGATGTCCAGGGGGTGGTCAGCATCGGGATGAGAGGCATCTGGGGGGCCGAAGGGAAGGTCCTGATCCTCTGGGACGGCCAGGAGCTGAACGAGACCCTCTTCGGCGAACCTGATTTCGGCAACCACTACCCCGTGGACCAGATCAAGCAGATCGAAGTCATCCGGGGCCCGGGTTCATGCATCTACGGCGGCTTCGCTGAACTGGGGGTCATCAAGATCACCACGCTCGGACCGGAGGACCTCAAAGGCCGGGCCCAGGTGAGTGCCATGGACGGCGTCACGGCGCGAGGCACGCTCCAGCAGCAGATCAGCCTCGCCGCCGGTGGGGGCCAGACCGTGAAGGTGTCCGTTTCGGCATTCGCCGGGAAGGGCTCCCGGAGCGATGGAACCTTCACGGACAGCACGGGGGCCTCCTACCCGATGCGGGGTCAGTCGGACCTGCGCCCCCTCTTCTTCGACCTTGGCATGGCCTGGCAGGGGCTCACGTTCCGCTACGTCGGAGACCGCTACGCCACCACCCAGCGGGACTACTTCAGCCAGAACAGCCTTCGACCCTACGACCTCAACTTCATTTCCGACAACCTCACCCTCCAGTACCAATGGCATGTGACGGGGAACCTGACCCTGACGCCGCGGTTCGCGTATCGGCGCCAGTTCCCGTGGCAGACCACCGACACCCAGGTTGATCCGGTGGCTGGCCAGGAGTACTTCGACATCAGAGCGCTGCGGGAAAAGACCGGGGTGGACATGGACTGGGAACCCGGGCCTCAAGTGAGCGTCCTGCTTGGGCTGGAGCGGATGCAGGACAAGGCCCACATCATGGACACAGCGTTCTATCCGACCGCCACGGGCGGATTCAACATCAACGGCACCCCCGATGTCTCGTTCTCCACCAAGGCGGCCTATGCCCAGCTCCAATGGAGTCCCTCCTGGGCGAACCTCACCCTGGGCGCCCGCTGGGAGGACAACGACTATGCCGGGAGATCCTTCGTGCCCCGCGCCGCCCTCACGAAAGTGGCCGGACCCTGGCACTTCAAGGTGCTCTACGCCAAGGCGTTCAAGGAACCCACGATCGAGAACATTGACCAGAATTTCGATCCGAGCATCCCGATCGTCCCCGAGCAGACCCGGACGGGAGAGATCGAGGTGGGCCGGCAGATCGGAAGCGGCATCCTGACCCTCAATCTTTTTGATACCCGGCTGGACCACCCCATCGTGTACTACACGACATCCGCCTCGGTGCAGGGCTACTCCAATTTCGATCACACCGGCTCCCGGGGCCTGGAGTTGACGTACCACCTGCAGCAGAAGTGGGGCTACCTGGATGCCTCCTACAGCGGCTACCAGGCGATGAACGGCGTTTCGCGCTACGACGTCCCGGGGACCCAGGCCAGCGTGCTAGCCTTCCCCACCCAGAAGGCCACCCTGGGCGCCGGGATC
>DAIDKC010000106.1 GCA_027451045.1 Holophagaceae bacterium
GCCTCCCACCAGCGCTGTCAAGCGGCGCAGGAAGTGGAGAGCCTGGCCAGTGCTCATCTTGGACTTGCCCTGAATCCGGTCCGTGAATACCACGGGGATCTCTTCCACCCGAAGGTCTGTTCCGCCTGAGAGCAGAATCTCCAGGCCGATCTTGAAACCGTCGGCCCGGGAGTCCACTGCGGCCAGGCGCTCCCTGCGGACCGCGAAGAATCCCGAACCCGGGTCCCGCACCTCGGTCCAGGGACGCGCCACCGTTGCCGCGCCCTTGGAGATAACCCGGCGCAGAAGAGGCCAGTCGGGGGTCTGTCCGCCGGGGACATAGCGGCTCCCGATCGCCATGTCGCAGGCGCCCGTCCGCACCGGATCCGCCAGGCGGGGAATGTCCGCAGGATCATGGCTTCCATCCGCGTCCATCACGACCATCACCTCCGCCCGGGCCTCCCGGGAGGCGGCCAGCACATCCCCCGCCAGGCCCCGTCCCGTGCGCACCTCCAGGAAGCGCACCGGGGCGCCCGCGAGCGCAAGCGCCAGGGCCTCCTCCCGGGTGCCATCTGTGGAGCCGCCGTCCGCAACCAGGATCTCGTAGTCCCAGCCCGAGCCCTCCAGGGTGGACCGGATGCCGGCCACCGTCCGGGCGATGCTGTCGCGCTCGTTCAGGGTCGGGAGGATGACCGAAAGCGAACGGGACGACTCCCGGGCCGGGGCGAGGACGGCTTCTCGCATGCCAGGTTCCAAAGCTTCGATCGTTTCCATGGTGCCTAGGCTCCGAAGTGGGTTCTGCGCTGGGATTCGAGCAGGGGCCTGAGGGTCTGGATTTCCTGGTCGCCCATGGCGGCATGGAGGTCCGCTGCCAGGGGCAGGAAGACCTTCAGGAGGGAGGGGTCGAAATGGCTGCCGGACTTCGGTTCCATGAGGGCCAGCGCGGCTTCGCAGGTCATCCTCGGGTTGTAGGGGCGGTCCGAGATGAGGGCGTCGAAGACGTCCACCACCGCGAAGATCCGGGCCACCAGGGGGATGTCTCCGGCGCGGAGGGCCTGCGGATAGCCCGTGCCGTCGTAGCGCTCGTGGTGGTGGAGGACGACGGGCCGGGCGTCGCTGAACCAAGCGATATCCCGGATGAGCTCGGCGCCCAACTCGGGGTGGCGGTTCATGACCACGCGTTCTTCCGGCGAGAGGGCCCCCGGCTTGAGCAGGATGGCGTCGGGAATCCCGATCTTGCCCACATCGTGAAGGAAAGCGCCCTTCATGAGGGATTGCATGGTGGCCCGGTCCAGGCCGAGGGCCTCGCCCAGGCGGCTGCTCATCCAGGCCACCCGCATGTTGTGGGCCTCCGTGCTGTGATCCCGCAGGGCCACGGCATGGCCCAGGAGTTGCGCGGCGTGGATGTTGGTCTCCGCCAGTTCCTGCATGCAGCGTGGCTCCCTGTCCGGCTCCTGCGGCCCCGCGGAGGGGCCGTGCACGCGACGGAGAGCACTCAGCCAGGAGGACATGCCAGGTCTCCGGATCATCGGATCAGGCCCAGGGCGCCCGCCAGGGCTCCGAGGCCGAGCACGAAGGCGGGATGCCAGCGGAAACGGAGCAGTAGCGCCAGCGCCACGCCGAGAAGGACCACCGCCGGCCAGCCGCCATGGAGCGCTCCGGGGGCGAGCAGGACCGCAGCGCCGGCGATGAGTCCCACCACCACGGGCGAGAGGCCTGCGAGCAGGTTCTGAGCGGTGCGGAGATCCTTCAGGCGCCGGTAGAAGTGGGACAGGAGGCTCATGAGGCCCAGGGCGGGCAGAAAGAGGGCGAGGGTTGCCACGAGGGCCCCCAGGATGCCCCGCACGCGGTAGCCCGCGAAGGTGGCCAGCACAGCGATGGGCCCCGGTGTGAGGTTGCTGATGGCGACGCCGTCCAGGAACTCACGGGGGCTGAGCCAGCGCAGCCCCTCCACCAGGGTCTGGTGCAGGATGGGCACCAGCACGAAGCCGCCGCCGAAGAACACCAGGCCCACTTTGAGGAAGATCCAGGCCAGATGGGCGAGGGTGGGCATGCCCAGGGCGGCCGCGGGTGCCGCGCTGGACAAGGCCAGCATCCCCGCGGTGCGCGGCGGGTTCCCGCCGGGGCCTTGCTCCCCCGTGCTTTTCGCCAGGCGCTCCTTCCCGAACCAGAGCCCGATCATGCCCCCCGCCGCCAGAATGGCGAGGCTGTTGACCTTCCAGAGACAGAGGCCAAGGGCCAAGACGAGGAGGAGGGCTGCGGGCCAGGAGCGCACAGCCTTGCGGCCCATGGACCAGGCGGCGCTCAGGATGAGGGCGATGACCACCGGCCCGAGCCCGTGCAGGGCCGTCTGGAGCGCGGGGATCGAGTGGAAGCTGAAGTAGAGCCAGGAGAGCAGGATCACGAGGAGCACGGAAGGCGCCAGGAAGGCCGTCGCGCAGGCCAGCCCGCCCAGGAAGCCGAAGAGCCGGTTCCCCACGAAGAGCGAGGCGTTCACCGCGAAGGGGCCGAGGATCTGCCCCAGAGCGACCCCATGGAGGAATTCCTCGAGGTCCAGCAGTTTCCGCTTCCGCACCAGGTCGTGCTCCATGAGGGCCACCACCGCCATGCCGCCCCCGAAGCCGATGGCCCCCAGGCGAAGGAACAGCCACACCAGCTCCCGGAGGCGGGGAGCCGGCCTGGGCGCGGGATCGGGTGGGGTCAGCATGGCGATTCAGGAACCTCAGGGAAGCAGGTACTGGATTTCGGCGGTGAGGGCGTGCCGGGCCTGGATGCGCTTCAGGGCGGCCATCTGGGCCTCCAGGAGCTGGCGGCGGATGGGGAAGGCCTCGGAAGGCTGGTCCTGGCCCGAGGCCAGGCGACCCTCGACGGTGGCCAGGGCCCGGGAGAAATCGGGCACCGGCGTCACCTCCGAGGCCTTGCGGAAGCGGTACCACACCCCGAGGATGCGGGCGTCGAGCTCCGCGAGGGCCTGGCGCAGCTCGCCCCGGACCACCCGGATCTGGGCGTCGGTGCTCTGCTTCTGGACGGCACCTTCCCCTGGCCTGGGTAGCCGCACCGAGACCCCGAGGCGCAGGATGTGATCTTCTGCCTCCGTGCCATAGCTCGTGCGTAGGCTCCACCGGGCCTG
>DAIDKC010000107.1 GCA_027451045.1 Holophagaceae bacterium
CTTGCAGTTCGGCTGGGGTTTGGAGACGCCAGATCCGGGTTGATGGAAGACTGGATCAACCAAGAGCCGTCTCGACGCACCAGAGAGGCTTCCCATGTCGTGTTGTTGTTCCGTCCGATTAACGGTTGGCCTTCCCGGATCATTCCTGCCTCAGCCAGATCACTGAGAGAGACGGCATAGCGTGTCGAACTCCGGGTGCCCTTCGGGGCTGGGGATTCATCTTTCACGGCCTGGAAGATGGCCTCCAGGGCATCTCTGTGCGCCTCAAAGATCCTTTGGCAAAGGTCGCGATCTCCCTTGGCCATGGGACGTCCATCGCCGGAAGTGGTGAGGTTGGCCATGTACTGCTCCACAAGAAAGCGCGCGTGTTCGTCGAGGTTCGGGTGGTCCAGCACTGGACGCAGGACTCGGTCATAAAACGACTGGAAGTAGAGCTGGACGAAGGCTGGATGTTCCGGAGGCTTTGCGTCATCCGGTGTCAGATAGACGTACAGCGTCGTCTTGAACCCCTGCTGCTCTGCCCATTCAAAGTAGGTGATGGTCTGCTCATCCAGCTCCCGGGCACGGATTTTGTTTTCCACCACTACCTGCAAGGGCAACAGCCCATGTAGTTCCGCTGAAACACTGGAAAGTGGGGTGAATCCGTAGACGTCGATCCGGGGATTCCCACTTCTCCCTCGGAGCGGAGGAATACGCTGTTCTGCCTCGAGCTGAATGGTCGTGAGGTCTGCCTCCTCCAGGTCTGCGAGGGTGATCTTTGGATCGAAGGGCTCGAAGCCGTCCCGGTGAATGCCTTCGACCAGCATGGTTGCCAGGAACCTCTTAAGGGGGAAGTCACCCAGTTCATGGTGGGAGACGGGATCCAGCAGCCATCTCAGGAAGGCCGAATGCCAAGTCTCCGTGAAAGAGGTGCCAAGAATCCTGAATAGATTCGGCTGGTTCTTGCGATGCTTCAGGTCAAGGAAATCGGGGTCAGCAAGAAGCTTATCCAAGGCGCCCTGAAGCCTTTGGTTTGCTGGCGCCGGAGCATCTGGATCGAGTCCGGGCAAGGGTTGCTGCGCGTTGTCCATGGGCATCCAAAATCAATTTATTTGATTTTGTATCGCCTTCTATGTCCCTCTACAAGGGAATTTGCCGCCACATGGGCAAGTCCTTGGCACCCATCTTCTTTTCCCCATGTCTGGTGCGGTTGACGTACCATGGCGGACATGGCGTCTTGCCTCTTCGCTCGCTCCTGGAACTGGAGCGAGGGGAGACTGTGGGATCAAAGTCAAAATGCTTGTTTTTGGGGCAGCGAGGTCGCCCTGTGACCCGCAAGGGCCCCTACCGCGTGGAGGAAGTCCCTCGGAGGGCCTCGAGCCTCGGCCAGCGCATTGCGGCCATCCGGAAGGCGTGGGGCTGGACCCAGTCCGATCTTGCGGAGCGGTTGAGGGTCCGCAAGGCCACCGTCAGCGCCTGGGAGCGCGAGACCGCCTCTCCCAACGGCATCTCCCTCATCGCCCTGGCCGCAGTGCTGAACACCACGCCCGAGTCCCTGCAGGAGGGGGCCCGCTTCACCATCCCGCCGGCCCTCGACGGGGTCGCTGAGGCCGCCTGGCGGCAGGTGCAGCTTCCAGAACCTTCGGACGCCGGCCTGGTCCTTCTCATGGAAGGTGGAAGCGCCATCGAGGCCCTTCGTCCGAGCCAGTTGAAGGCGAAAGCTGCCGAGGCCCTGAAGGCTCACAGGCCCGTATGGCTGGTGGTGGGCTGACCTTGGGCCCGGTTGGGACTGCCTGGACGGCCGGGGATGAAGCGGCAGGGCATCAGAGTCCCCCAACAATCTGAAGGCTCTTGACAAGATCTGTCCGTTTCCCGAGCGCATGCTGGGAGGGTGGGGAGTCCCATGGCGATCAATCGGCTGGCCATCCTGGGTGAGGTGGACCGCTTCCTGAAGGAGGGGAGGACCGAGGATGCCATCTCGCAGCTCGGCCTGATCATTGAGGCCAATCCCAATGACTTTCCGACCTGCCTCCGTGTGGCAGAACTGTGCGTGAAGGCCGGAGATGTTCCGCGTGCCACCGCCTTATGGTTCAGGATGGCCGAGGCTCATGCGCAGGAGGGCTATCTCTGGCGGGGTGTCCACGTTCTGCGGATAGCCCGCCGGCTCTGCCCCACCCACCGGGAGGTGGCCCACAAGCTGGCCGACTTCTTCCTGCGGTCGGACGATCCGGAGAACGCCATCGTGTCCCACCTGGTGGTGGCCGAGCACCTGGAACGGGTGGGACGCTTCTCCGAAGCCCGGCAGGAATACCGCTCGGCTGCGGCGCTGCTGCCGATCTGGAAGCTCAGGCAGAAGGAGCTGAAAAAGGAGCGCTGAGGGCCTTCAGGAACCCTCCAGCTGCGATCCACCTACTCCTTCCCCAGCCCCGCCTCCACGCTGGCGAACGCCTCCAGGGCGGCCTCCAGGTCCTCAACGATCTCGCGGGCCAGGGTGTCCGGGGCCGGGAGGTTCTCGCTGGCCTCGAGATCCTCGTCCTTGATCCAGAAGAGGTCCAGGTTGGCCTTGTCGCGGGCGAGGAGGGCCTCCCGGTCGAACACGCGGAAGCGCTCACTCTCCTGGCGCTTCGTCCGGTCCTTGGCCCGGTAGCAGGCCACGAAGTCCCGCAGGTGCTCGTCGCCCAGCGGGTTCTCCTTCAGCGTGAAGTGGAGGTTGGTGCGGAGGTCGTAGATCCAGAGCCGCTCGGTCCAGGGCTTGGCCGCGCCGGGCTTCCGGTCGAAGAACAGCACGTTCGCCTTCACGCCCTGAGCGTAGAAGATGCCCGTGGGCAGGCGCAGCAGGGTGTGGACGTCGCACTCGTGGAGGAGCTTCCGCCGGATGGTCTCCCCGGCCCCACCTTCGAACAGGACGTTGTCGGGCACCACCACCGCAGCCCGTCCGCTGCCGGGCTTGAGCATGGATTTCACGTGCTGGAGGAAGTTCAGCTGCTTGTTGCTCGTGGTGGTCCAGAAGTCGGCGCGCTCGTAGGTGAGGCTCTCCTTCTGGGCCTTCCCGTCCTCGCCCACCACGGTGATGCTGCTCTTCTTCCCGAAGGGCGGGTTGGTGAGCACCATGTCCACCAGCTCGGAGGGCGGAGAGGCCAGGGAGTCCCGGCCGCCCTCGATGAGGCTGGCCTCCCCGCCGATGCCGTGCAGGTGCAGGTTCATGGCGCAGAGGCGGGCCACCTCGGTGGTGATGTCCGCGCCGCGGAAGGCCCGCTCCCGAAGGTGCCGGGCCTGGTCGGGCGTGAGGGGGCCCTGGGCGGCCATGTGGTCGTGGGCCGCGATGAGGAAGCCGCCCGTGCCACAGGCGGGGTCCGCCACCACGAGCCCCGGGTTGGGGTCCATCACCTCGACGAGGGCCTTGATGAGGGGCCGCGGCGTGAAGTACTGGCCCGCGCCGCTCTTCACGTCCCGGGCGTTGCGCTC
>DAIDKC010000108.1 GCA_027451045.1 Holophagaceae bacterium
AGGAAGCGCACCCGGGTGCCCCGGCGGGCCGTGGGCCCCACCATCGCCAGGGGCGCATCGGCCTTGCCCCGGGTGAAGGTCATGGCGTGCTCCTGCCCGTCCTTCCACACCGTGAGCCAGAGCTTCACGGATAGCGCGTTCACGCAGGAGACGCCCACCCCGTGGAGACCCCCGGAGACCTTGTAGGCGTTCCGGCCATCGGTGCTGGTGTTGTCGAACTTCCCCCCCGCATGCAGCACGGTCATGATCACTTCGGCGGCGCTGCGGCCCTCCTCCTTGTGGATGTCCACGGGGATGCCGCGCCCGTTGTCCTCCACGCTGCAGCTCCCGTCGCCGTGGAGGATGACGTCCACGCGGGTGCAGTAGCCCGCCAGGGCCTCGTCAATGCTGTTGTCCACCACCTCGTAGACCATGTGGTGGAGACCGCTGCCGTCATCGGTGTCGCCGATGTACATGCCCGGCCGCTTCCGCACGGCCTCCAGGTCGCGCAGAACCGTGATGTTGTCGGCAGTGTAGGTGTCGGGGGCTTCCTGGTGGACGGGGATTCGGGCGCTCAGGACTTCTTCGGACATCAAGACTCGCTTTGTGGGTTTCGGGACCTGCGGATCCAGCTAGACGCTGGCGGGTGAGGCGAAGCGGACGGGCATCAGCACGTAGCGGAAGCTGAAGTCTTCGAGGCTGGGGGACATGAAGACGCCCTGCCCCACCTCGTCCTTGAACTGGTAGAGGACCTCCTCCCCCGGCAGGCGCTCGAGCAGCTCCACCAGGTAGTCAATATTGAAGGCCAGTTCGAAGGGCTGCTCCTCTCCCGAGAACGGCAGCGTGGCCTGGTTGACCCCTTCGTCCGGGTGCTGGAACACCGTCCGGAGGTTGGGGAACTCGAAGAAGAGGCGGACGTTCTTGTTGTAGTCGTCCTTCTTGAGGCCCACGAACCGGAGGGTGCGGAGGAATTCGTCCCGGTCCAGGATGACCCGCTTCGGCAGCTCCGCCGGGAGCACCTTCTCGTAGGCGGGATAGTTTCCCGTGACGAGGCGAGTGCTGAATTTCAGGCCCGGCTGGTCCAGGAAGAGGGTGGTCCCGTCCCAGCAGAGGGCGACCTCCCCCTCGTCCCCCAGCAGGGTGGGGATGAGATCCAGGGCCCTCCGGGGCACGATGAGGCGCACCTCATCCTTCAGTCCGGTGTCACAGGGCACCTCGGCCACAGCCAGGCGGAACCCGTCGGTGGAGACCACCCGGACGTGGTGCTTCGAGAGGTGGACCAGCACCGCGGACAGGGTGGGCTTGGTGGCATCCTTGCTGACCGCGATGCAGCCGAGCTGGATGGCGCGCTTGAAGCGGAGGATGGGGATCTTGACCACCGGGAGCTCCTGTCCGGGGGCGGGGAGCTCGGGGAAGCCCTCTCCGGGCTGGATGTTGTGCTCCGAGTTCATGCCCTTGGCCCGGAGCCAGAGACGCCCCGTCCCCTCGGGGCACTCGAGGGTCAGCACGCCGTCCGGGAAGACCTTCACGGTCTCGATGAACTTCTTCCCGGGGACAGCCATGGTCCATTGGCCCTGGCCCTCCACGGGAAGGGAGGCCTCGAAGGCCAGTTCCATGTCCGTGGCCTTGAGGAGCATCTCCTTGGCGCGGACGTCCAGGAGGACGTGCTGGAGGATCGGGAGGGTGACGCGTCGGTCCAGCGCGTGGCGCAGGATGCCCAAGGTGCGATCCAGACGGTCCTTGGAGACCTGTAGCTGATGACTCATGTATCACCCTTCATGATGCTGATGAAGACGGGTGGGGCCTGTGGAAACGAGCAACAAGACGACATTCTACCGGAGTTTCTGGACCCCGGGGACCCTGCGGAGAGCCCCTGGAATCCCGCGGATCCCGGGCAGCGGAGGGGTGTGGACCAGGGCCGGGAGGGACCCTGCGGATTCCCGGCGGGGTGTGATCGCGGATTGGATCACCAACCCATTTTTTTTCAATGGATACTATTCAGGAGGGCCTGCACCATCCTGTGGAATTCAGGATCCCGACCCATGCGCTGTTTCACCGAGTCAATGGCGTTCATCACGGTGGAGTGGTGCATGTTGAAGGACCGCCCGATATCCGCGAAAGGCAGGGAGGCGATCTCCCGGGCCAGGTACATCGCCACCTGCCGGGGAACCATCACCGCCGGCTGGCGCGTGCGCTTCTTCATCAGGTCCCCGAAGGGCACGTTGAAGGTCTCGGCCGTCATCCGGTAGATCCGATCCGGCGAAACGGGGGCCGTGGGCTCCTCCCCGCTCTGTCCCTGGAAGGCGGCGTGGGCCACTTCCAGGGAGGGCGTCTCCCCCTTCAGGCTGGCCTGGAAGATCACCCGGGTGAGCAGACCCTCCAGGTCCCGCACACTGCCCTTGGCCTTGTGGGCGATGAAGGTGAGCACGTCCTCGGGGACCAGGGGAAGGCCCTTGAAGTCGCCGTCCTCGAGCTTCTTCTTCAGGATGGCGATGCGGGTCTCGAAATCGGGAGGCTGGATGTCGGCGGTGAGCCCCCACTTGAACCGCGTGATCAGCCGCTCGTGGCAGCCCTCCAGCTTCTGGGGGGGCTTGTCCGAGGTGATCACGATCTGCTTCCCGTGCTGGAGGAGGTATTCCAGGATGTAGAAGATCTCCTCCTGGGTGCGCTCCATCTTCCCCAGGGTCTGCACGTCGTCCAGCAGGAGCACGTCGTTCTGCTGGTACTTCTTCCGCATGGGCTCGGTGTTCTTGACCCGGATGGCGGCGGTGACCTCGTTGAAGAAGTGGTCCACCTTGAGGTAGGCCACCCGGAGCTCGGGATGGAGAACCAGCAGCTCCTTGCCGATGCCGACCATCAGGTGGGTCTTCCCGAGGCCCGCACCGCCATAGATGAACAAGGGATTCATGCTGAGCGGCGTGGCGGCCCGGCCGAAGGTGTCCACCACGGCGCGCGCCGCGGCGAAGGCCAGCTGGCTTCCGGGGCCCACGACGAACCGGTCCAGGGTGTAGCGGTGGAAGAGGTGGGGGAAGGCGCCGGAGGGCTCCCCACCGGAAGCGGGGGCAGGGGGAAGGGGCTTGGCCGGGATCCCCGAGGCGGTCCCCGCGCCCGGGACCCCGTGGGGGACCTGGAACACGAGGCGAAGATCGCCCAGGCCGCCCTGGGCCAGGGCGTCATTGAACTCCTCGGGAAGCTGCTGCTCGATCCAGAGCTTCGCGGCCTGGCTCGGGACCTGGATCCAGAGGGTGTCCGCCTCCATGCGGAGGGGCCGGCAGGGGGCGATCCACTCGCCGAAGCTGGCCTCGGGAAGCTGCCTGGACAGTCCCTGTCGGATGGTCTCCCAGAGGGTTTCAGGATCGGAGGGCATGATTCACCGGGGGCGGCAGGCCGAAGCGGGCGGCGCGATGCGCGCCGCACCGGGGGCGGGAAGTGCGTCCCGTTTCCACGGAGCCTGCGGGGGGACCCCAATCTAGCACCTCCTCCCGGGGGGTGGGAGGCGAGAAACATTCTTGAGATCACAGGCCAGGACGGATAGGATCAAAGGTTCGCGCTCCTTCCGCGAGGGGCTCCGAGGTGGAACCATGAAGCGTACCTTCCAGCCCAACAACCGCCGCCGGGCCAAGACCCACGGGTTCCTCAGCCGCATGAAGACCAAGAACGGTCGGCTGGTGCTGAAGCGCCGCCGGGCCAAGGGCCGCCACGTGCTTGCGGTTTGAACCCCTCCCCGGGTTCATGCGGTGGTGTTCAAGGGGCGGTTCCGGACGGTCCGGCATGTGGACCATGCGGTCCCCTCGGTGTTGCCGCGTCCGCTGCTCGGTGCAGAGGCCTCTCTTGACATCCGGGCCTGGCGGCATTCAGGGGAGGAGCTTCCCCTGCTTCTGGTGACCGCTCCCCGCAAGGCGGGTTCGGCGGTGCTTCGGAACCGCTTCCGGCGGAGGGCACGGATGGCCTTCCTCCACGGGGCGGGAGATCGGGTTCCCCCCTCCTGGGTCGTCTGGATCCGGCCCTCCCGCAAGGGAGCCGTCCTCGCCCGCTTGACCTACCGCGACATCGAGCGCCAGCTCCACCTGGCCCTCCAGCGTCTCGCTTCCATGGGCCGGCCATGAAGAACCGCAACGTCTTCCTGTTCATCTTCGGCACGCTGCTGCTTCTCGGGCTCAACATGTGGCTCACCTCGCGGTACTCCCCGCCGGTGAAGCCCCCTGTTCCGGCCCCGGTGGTCTCCGCAGCCGCCCCGCCCCCTCCGGCTCCCCGGTCCACTCCGGCCCCCGTCCTGCCTGCCGCCGCGGGACCCGTAGACCTGACGGCCACCCACACCCTCCGGACGAAGGACCTCCAGGTCACCTGGCAAGTGGCCACCGGGGCCGTCCGCCAAGCCGTCTGGCTGAAGGACGGCACCCGCTTCTTCCCGGAGGCCTTTCCCGGCCTCGGGGGCCTGGAAGGGGGCCACTTCCAGACGGTCCACGAGGAGCCGGCCCCCGGCGGGGTCGAGGTGGTCTTCGAGGGGACCGGCGGCCTGCGTCTGGCTTACCGGGTTCCCGAGACGGGCTACAACCTGACCGTGGAAGGCAGCCTGCCGGCTGGAGACGCCCTGCAGCTGATCCCCCTCCCCGCCACCGACAAGCCGGTGGAGTACCTCGGTCGCGTCTTCACCCTGACGGACTCGAAGGTCGAGGCGGTGACGTGGCTCCAGATGCTCCACGACCCCTTCTTCAGCTTCCTGGGGGCCAAGCGGAAGGTGCTGCCGCCCGCCCAGTCCCGCCTGGGCCTTGACGCGGGCCTGGACAAGGACCCCAAGGCCCAGAGGAACCACTATTTTGCCGCCCTGTGGAAGCTTCCGCGCGTGGCCGACCGCGAGGCCACCGGCTACACCCTGCTCCCGGAGGGCGGCCGGGTCTCCGCGGCCCTCTACCTGGGCCCCAAGCAGGCGGCGCCGCTCCGGGCCTTCGGCCCCTCCTTCACCCGGGTCGTGGACTACGGGTTCTTCGGGGCCGTGGCCCAGCTCTTCTTCTGGATCCTCCAGAAGATCGAGCTGGTGGTGGGGAACTGGGGCTGGTCCATCGTCATCTTCACGCTCCTGCTCCGCCTCGCCACCTGGCAGCTGAACCGCAAGCAGATCGTGAACATGATGCGCATGAAGGACTTCGAGCCGCACCAGAAGGCCCTCCAGGCCAAGTACGAGAAGTTCGGCAACGACATGACCAAGAAGGCGGAGATGCAGAAGGAGCTCATGGAGCTCTACAAGAAGAACGGCCACAACCCCCTGGGGGGCTGCCTGCCGATGCTCCTCCAGATGCCGGTCTTCCTGGCCTTCTGGTCCATGCTGAACGCCGTCTTCGAGCTCCGGCACGCGCCCTTCTTCGGCTGGATCCACGACCTGTCGGTCCACGACCCGTACTACATCTCCCCCGTCCTCATGGGGCTCTCGATGTTCGCCCAGCAGGCCATGACCCCCATGGCCGGGGATCCCGCCCAGCGCAAGATGATGATGATCCTCATGCCTGTGATGATGATGGTCATGTTCGCCAAGCTGCCGGTGGGGGTGATCATCTATTATTTCGCCTCGAACCTCATCGGCATCGTGCAGACCTGGTGGGTGAAGCGGACCTACGTGCCCCAGCCCATCAAGGTGTGAGGAGGCACCCGTGAAAAGGCAGCAGGCCAGCCTGGAATCCATCCCCGAGCTCATCGCCCGCTGGGGCGGACTGCTGGGGTTGAAGCTCGAAGCCCGCTTCCAGCCCTCCGGGGACGAGGAGGCCTTCCCCAACCGCCTGCTGGTATCCGGTCCGGACGCCGATCGGCTGGCCGCCAGCCGGGGCCAGGCCCTGGACGCCCTCCAGTTCCTCGTCCACGAGGCCCAGGGGGAGCGCGAGGACTGGAGGCTGGCCTACCTGGATGTGAAGGGGGCCCGCCTCTTCCGCATGCAGGAAGTCATGGCCATGGGGCGCCTGGCCGCCGAGCGGGCCCGGGAGCTGGGCAGCCACACCCTGGGCGCCCTCAGCCCCCGGGAGCGGCGCTGGGTCCACCTGGTGGTGAGCCGGGAGGAGGGCCTGGGCACCGAGAGCGAGGGGACGGGCACCTTCAAGCCCGTGAGGGTCTTCCGCAAGTAGCCGCTAGACTGCCGGTGTGGTGTCCGATCCCCTCCCCATCTGCGCGCCAGCCACCCCCCTCCTGCCCTCGGCCATCGCGGTGGTGCGGGTTTCCGGGCCGAATCTGGGGGAGCGCCTGGGCTCCCTGGTGGCTCTTCCGGAGCCCCGGAGGGCGGCCCTGCGGACTCTGGCCTGGGAGGGGTTCCGGGAGCGGGCCCTCGTGCTCTACTTCCCCGCCCCGGCCAGCTACACCGGCGAGGACGTGGTGGAATTCCAGGTGCATGGCAATCCCCGCCTGGTGCGACGCCTCCTGGGCCATCTGGGGACCCTCGGCATCCGCCCGGCCGATCCAGGGGAATTCACCCGGAGGGCCCTCCTCAACGGGCGGCAGGCCCTGCTGGAGGTGGAGGCCCTCCGGGACCTGATGGGGGCGGAGACCGACACCCAGATCCGCCTGGCTCAGGCCCGCGCCGGCGCCCTGCCCCCCTGGATCCTCGACGCCAAGGCCACCCTCGCCCCCTGGGTGGCCCGGGCGGAGGCGGCGGTGGACTACGGCGAGGACGAGGGCATCCTGTTCGACCTCGGGAGGATGCGGCAGGAGCTGGCCCCCCTGGAGGAGCGGTTCCACGTGGAACAGCGGCGGGCCCGGGCCGCCCGGCACCTCCAGGACGGGATCCGCCTGGCCCTGGTGGGCCGTCCCAATGCCGGCAAGAGCACCCTGTTCAACGCCCTGGCGGGGGAGGATCGGGCCATCGTCACCCCCCTCCCGGGAACCACCCGGGATGTCCTGGAGGTCCGCTGCGAATGGCGGGGCCTCCCCCTCCGGCTCTACGACACCGCGGGGCTCCGGGAGGCGGAGGATCCCGTGGAGCGCCTGGGGGTGGCCCGGGTCGCCCCGGTGCTGGAGGCGGCCGACCTCGTGCTCCGCCTGGAGCCGCCCGGGGCAGGCGGGGAGGAGCCGGCCCTGGCGCGGATCCTGGCCCCTTTCGGGGAGAAGGTGGTCGTGCTGCGGACCATGGGTGACCTCCTGGAGGGCGCCTCCCCTGTTTCCGAGCGGGTGGTTTCGGCCCGGACCGGGGACCTGGACGCCCTGGAGACCCTCCTGAAGACGCGGCTCCTGGGCGGACTGGCCCCGGACGCCTGCCTGGGAGCCCTGGCCTCGGAGCGCCAGCAGGGGCTGCTGGAGGACCTGGCGCGGCAGGTGGAGCTGCTGCTGGGGTTGGACGCCGGGGGACCCCCGGAGGTGCCCGCCTCCCTGCTCCAGGGGGCCTGGGGGCTCCTGGCCCGCCTCACGGGGGAGGACCGGGTGGAAAGCACCCTGGACCATGTCTTCAGCGGGTTCTGTGTGGGGAAATAGGAGCGGGAGCAGCATGGCGCACGGGGTGGAAGCCATCATCGGTCTCGAGGTCCACGTCCAGCTCAGGACGCGGACCAAGCTCTTCTGCGCCTGCCGGAACGCCTACGGCGCCGAACCCAACAGCCTCACCTGCCCCGTGTGCCTGGGGTTGCCGGGGGCCCTGCCGGTCCTCAACGGCGAGGCGGTGCGCCAGGGGCTCGCCCTGGGGCTCGCCCTGGGGGCGCGCCTCCAGCCCGTGAGCACCTTCTACCGGAAGCAGTACGTCTACCCGGATCTCCCCAAGGGCTACCAGATCACCCAGGGGCCTGTGGCCCTCGTGGAGGGGGGCACCCTGGAGATCCCCGCCGATCCCCTCGTGCGGGGCGGAGGCGGGACCCTGCGGGCCGGGATCGAACGGGCCCACCTGGAGGAGGACGCGGGCAAGAGCCTTCATGGCGACGGCCGGACCCGGGTGGACCTGAACCGCGCCGGCGTGCCCCTCCTGGAGATCGTGGGCGCCCCCGACCTCCGCAGTCCCCAGGAGGCCTCGGACTACCTCAAGGCGCTCCACCGCCTCGTGGTGTTCCTGGGGATCTGCGACGGCAACCTGGAGGAGGGGAGCTTCCGCTGCGACGCCAACGTCTCGCTGCGTCCCGCCGGCTCGGACGCCTTCGGAACGCGGGTGGAGATCAAGAACCTCAACTCCTTCCGGTTCGTCAAGCAGTCCCTGGCCTTCGAGATCCGGCGCCAGGCGAGCCTGCTGGAGCGGGGGGAGCCCGTGATTCCCGAGACCCGGGGCTGGGATGCCGCGGCCGGGGAGACCCGGGCCCAGAGGACCAAGGAGGCGGCGATGGACTACCGCTTCTTCCCGGAACCCGACCTGCCCCCGCTGGGGCTGGACCCCGGGGAGGTCGAGGCCGTCCGCCGCATGCTGCCGGAGCTCCCGGAGGCCCGGATCCGCCGCTACCGGGAGCGGCTGGGCGTGTCGGAGGAGGATGCACGCACCCTCATGCAGAGCCCGGCCTTCGCGGACTACTTCGAGGCCCTGGCCGGGGCCAGCGGGGACGGGCGGGCTGCGGCCCGGTGGATGCTGGGCGAGGTGAGCCGGGTGCTGAACGAACGGGGCATCCCCATCCAGGCGTTCTCCCTCGAGCCGGCCGCCCTGGGCGCCCTCGTGCGGCTGGTGCTGGAAGGCAAGGTGGCCCTCGGGGCGGCCCGGGAGGAGGTGTTTCCCGCCCTGCTCGCGGGGGAAGGCCCCGCCGACGCCATCGTGCGCCAGCGGGGACTCGGCAGGGTGCCGGCGGACCCGGTCCGGCTCGAGGCCCTGGTCCGCCAGGTCCTGGCAGCCCACCCCGAGGCCGTGGCCCAGATCCGGGCGGGACGTGATCGTCTCCGGGGCTTCCTGGTAGGCCAGATCCTGAAGGCCGGGGGCGGGGCGCTGGATCCCAAGGCCGTCCAGGCCGCCCTCGATGCCGCCCTTCCGGAGTTCCTCGCCAAACCCTGACGGATGCACCATCCTTGGGGCATGTCCAACGAGATCCCGCCCTCCCTCCAGGCCTACCTTCCGGGGGTGAGCCACGCCTGCACGCAGTGCGGACGGCTCATCGTGGACGCCGTGGAAACCCCCGGGGAGCCCTTCCGCTGCCCCGAGTGCCTCGGCCTGGTGGCTCCTCCCGAGGACGACCTGACCCGCCAGGCCCTGGAGGACCGGAGCCCCGTGGATGTTCCGGACGACCGGCCGACCTTCTGGCGGGTGGTGGTGGTGATCCTCTTCGCCGTGGTGGCCCTGGGCATCGTGTTCTGGATGCGGTAGCCCCCCCGCGCCTATCCTGGGAATCGGAGCCTGCCATGTCCAGATCCTGGGGACCCACCACCACCGCCATCCACGCCGGCCGGCGCTTCAACCCGACCCGGGCCGTGACGACGCCGATCTTCCAGACCTCCGTGTTCGAACTGAAGGAGAACCGGGAAGGGGCCGAGTTCGCCGCGAGCATCGAGCCCCCGGCCTTCTACACCCGCTGGGGAAACCCCAACACCAGCGAGGTGGAAGCTGTGCTGGCCGAGCTGGAGGGGGCCGAGCGGGCCCTGGTGGCGGCCTCGGGCATGGGTGCCTTCGCCCTGGTCTTCGAGGCCTTCCTGAAGTCCGGGGATCACCTGGTGGCGCCGGCGGCCATCTACCTGGGTACCGAGCAGCTCATCCGGCGCTGGGAAGCCGATCGGGGCCTCGAAGTGACCTGGATCCAGGACCCCCTGGATCTGGGCGAGTGGGAGGCGGCGCTCCGGCCCACGACCCGGATGATCTGGGTGGAGACCCCCTCCAACCCCACCCTGGCCCTCACCGATCTGGCGGGGGTGGCGGCTCTGGGGCGGCGGCACGGGATCCGCACCGTGGCCGACAACACCTTCCCGAGCCCCGTCCATACCCGGCCCCTGGCGCTCGGCATGGACCTGAGCGTGGCCTCCGCCACCAAGTACCTGGCGGGCCACTCGGACGTGGTGGCGGGAGTCATCGCCGGGTCCGACGCCGATGTGGTGGCCTGCTGGCAGGTGGCCAAGGTGCTCGGCCCCACCCTGGATCCCATGGCGGCCTGGCTCCTCCACCGGGGCCTCAAGACCCTGCCCCTGAGGGTGCGCCGGGCCTCGGACAACGCCCAGGCCCTGGCCCAGTGGCTGCTCTGGCAGCCGGCGGTGGCCCGGGTGGACTACCCGGGGCTGCCGACCCACCGGGGCCACGAGGTGGCCCGGCGGCAGATGCTGGAAGGCTTCGGGGGCATGCTGAGCTTCGAACTGCGGGCCGGCCTGGAGGCGGGGCGGCACTTCTGCGAGGCCCTGGAGCTCATCACCCGGGGCGTGAGCCTGGGAGGTGTGGAGAGCCTCATCCAGCACCCCGCCAGCATGAGCCACCTCCGGACGCCCCCCGAGGTGAAGGCCCGCCTCGGCATCACGGACGGCCTGCTGCGCTTCTCCGTGGGCATCGAGGACCAGCCGGATCTCATCGCGGACCTGGAGCGGGGCTTCCAGGCGGCGGCGGAGGCACGATGAGGCTCCACCTCAACGGCGAGACGCGGGAGATCCCGGATGTGGCCACGGTCGCGGACCTGGCGGCCCGCCTGGAGCTTCCGGCCTTCGGCAGTGCCGTCGAGCTCAACGGCGAGGTGATCCGCCGGAGGGACCAGGCGGCCACCCCCCTGAAGGAGGGCGACCGCCTGGAGGTGGTGCGGCTGGTGGGCGGGGGCTGAATCAGTTGATGCTGATCGTGTAGCCGAAGGTCCCCGTGGCCGTGGTGGCTCCGGCCCGGACGCGGACGGCATAGACGCCCGGGGCGAGGTTCGGGACCGTCAGGGTGCGGGTCTGTCCGGTCAGGGTGCTGTCGGTGCTGCCGGCCACCCACCCTCCGGGCCCGATCAGCTCCAGATAGAAGTCCTGGCCGCCGGTGGGCGTCATGGTGATGGTCCGGGTTCCGCTGGCGGCCTGGGTGAAGCGGTAGGCCTGGCTCTGGTCCTGGTCGTAGTAGCGGGCCTGGGAGGCATCGTAGGTCTGGAGGGTGCCGCTGCCGCTGAAGGGGAGCGACACGGTCTGCCAGAGGGCCGTGCTGGCGAAGTAGCTGGGGGTGGGGGCCGGAATGGATTCCAGGGCCAGGTCGTTGAGGGCCGTGTTCCAGGTGGCGGCGCTCACCCGGCTCTGGACGCCCAGCAGGTAGCTGGGGTAGCAGCCCAGGGTCGCCCCGTTGTACTCGCCGGTGCCATCCGCATAGGCCGTGGGGGAGGTGACGGCCTGCCAGAGGGTCTGGAGCCCTGCCTGGGAGCCGCCCAGGGCGTCCTTCCACAGACTCCAGAGGCTGATGGCGACGGAGCCCCGGGTGAAGGGCCCCTGGTCCGCCGCCGGGACCAGGGTGGGGTCGGAGAGGTCGAAGTCGTCCACCTGCTGGACGCCCGAGCCATCCACGTAGCTGTCCAGGAGCTGGCTCTGGTTGCGGGTCGCGCCGGCCAGGAAATCGCAGAATCCGTCCACGAAGGCCACCGTGGATTCGCTGGGGGTGGTGCGGCTCACCCAGACGTTGTCGTTGTCCCGGCGGAGGAGGGACAGGGCGCTGCTGCCGTCGGGCTTGTAGCTGTCGTCCGCGAACAGCAGGTGGGCGAAGGTCTCCTGGAGGACCCCGTCGTCCCACTCGTCCGTCTCCGTGTTGGGCGCGCCCGTGGCCAGGCCCTCCACCTGGTGGCTGAAGATGGCCCGGCCATCCGCGCCCATGAGCAGGGTGCTGGCGGAGGCCAGGGTGACCGCGGGGTAGGTGCGGCCCTGGTCGGAGGGGTTGGTACTGGTGGTCCAGAAGGTGGCCAGGTCCGGCAGCCGGAGGGTGCCCGTGCCATCCATGTCGCGGATGCTGGCAGCGAAGGTCACGGCCTGGTCGGCGATGTTGAAGGCGCCGGCGATGCGGTTGCTGTCATCAAGGGCCGTGACCGTCAGGGTCCCCCCCTGGTCGGCGGAGACGGGACTGCTGGTGACGGACCATTCGGAGTAGGCCTGGAAGGCGCTGCTGCTGACATAGGAGAGGGGCTGGGGGGCGTCCAGGACGTAGCCGTGGATGAAGGGGCTGCTGGGATCGGCGCTGGGGACCTCGTAGTCGGCATAGACCTGGGCGTAGACCTGGAGCCCCTGGGGCACGTCGGCCGTCCCGCTTCCGGTGCTGCCCAGGTAGCCCGAGGCCACGACATTGCCCGTGTTCGCATCGTGGATCTCCGCGTAGCAGTAGCGGGCGGGGAGGGTGGTGGTGCCGCTGAAGCCGGAGGGGGTCAGGATCCGCTTCTGGAAGTTGGCCTGGAGGGTGATCTGGACATCCCCCAGGGAGGAGGAACTGGATCCGCCGCAGCCCGAGAGGAGGGCCAGGGCCAGGAGGGGCGGCAGGACCGGCCAGATGCGGGGGGACATGGGACCTCCGGAGGATGGGGCAGCTTCTTCAAGGGTCGTGCCAAGCCGGCTCAACGCCAGACCTCCCATCGCCCGCCGGGCCAGGGGACCGAGGCGCGGAGCCGCCAGGCCCCGGGCAGGGCCAAGGCCACGGGCGCGCCTCCGGCCGGTCGGTCCGACTGGAAACGGTGGAATTCGTCCGCCAGCCCCTGCTCCAGGAAGGTCCGGGCGAGGCGGCCCCCCCCCTCCACGAGCACCCGGCCCACACCCAGGGCCGCCAGTTCGTGCAACAGGTGGCGCAAACTGCATCCTCCCGGGCCGGGGGGCAGGTGGAGATCCTCGACCCCCCGGAGGGGCTGGGGGTCCCCGGTGACCGCCCGGAGGGCCGGTTGGCCCTGGACCGCCTGCCAGACCCGGGCCTCGGGGGATACCCGTCCTTCCCGGTCCAGCACCACCCGGTAGAAGGTGCGGTGGGGCGCCGAAGGGGCGGGCCAGCGGTCCGTGAGCTGGGGATCGTCCACCTCGGCCGTGTGGCGTCCCACGACGATGGCCTCGGCGGCCCGGCGGAGGGCGTGGGCCAACTGCTGCACCTCCGACGGGGTGACGGGAGTGGGCCGGCCCTCGGGCCCCAGGGCGCCGTCCGAGCCCAGGGCCAGCTTGAGGCTCACCCAGGGCAGGCCCGTGCGGATGAGCTTGAAGAAGGGGGCGTGGAACCGGGCGCAGGCCTCTTCGAGCACACCCTCCTCCACCGCCAGCCCCTGGGCCCGCAGGATGGCCAGTCCGCCGCCATCCACCCGGGGGTTCGGGTCGCGGACGCCCACCACCACCCGGGCCAGCCCCGCCTGGATCAGGGCCAGGGTGCAGGGGGGGGTCCGCCCGTGGTGGCAGCAGGGCTCGAGGGTGACAAAGGCGGTGCCCCCCCGGGGATCCTCGCCCCGGGCTTCGGCGTCGCGCAGGGCCATGATCTCGGCGTGGGGATCGCCGGCCCGGGTGTGGACGCCGGCCCCGATCACCCGCGCCTCCTTCACGATCACGCAGCCCACGGGGGGGTTGGGGCTCGCCAGGCCCACGCCCTTGAGGCCCTCCCGGAGGGCCAGGGCCATGAATCGGGCATCGCCTCGGAGGGCCTCTGGGTCCGGCCAGGGGCCGCCCGTGGCCAGGGCCCAGGCGAGGTCGGGGCTCATGTCAGGCATCCAGCAGCCCGTCCACGAAGGCCTCGGGGTCGAAGGGGATGAGGTCGTCCACGCCCTCGCCCACCCCCACGAAGGCGATGGGGAGCCTCAGCCGCTCCAGGATGGGCACCACGACGCCGCCCTTGGCGCTGCCGTCCAACTTGGTGAGCACGAGGTCCGTCACCCCCGCGGCCTGGGTGAAGGCCTCGGCCTGGACGAGGCCGTTCTGGCCCGTGGTGGCGTCCAGCACCAGCAGGACGCGGTGGGGGGCGTCGGGGATCACCTTCCGGAGGCTGCGCCGGATCTTGTCCAGCTCCTTCATGAGGTGGTCCTTGGTGTGGAGGCGGCCCGCGGTGTCAATGAGCACCCAGGGCGTGCCCTTGGCCTGGGCGCTGGTGGCCCCGTCGAAGGCGATGGCGGCCGGGTCCCCGCCCATGTGGTTGCGGATGACGGGCACCCCGGCCCGCTCGCCCCAGCGCTCCAGCTGGTCGATGGCCGCAGCCCGGAAGGTGTCGCCGGCTACCACCAGGACGCCCTCGCCCCGGCCCTTCAGGTGGGCCGCCAGCTTGCCGAGGGTGGTGGTCTTGCCCACGCCGTTCACGCCCACCAGGAGCACCACCTGGGTGCCGGCGGCCCGGAACGGCCGCGCCGGCTGCTGGCGGAGGACCTTGAGCAGTTCGTCCTTCAGCACGGCCTTGGGGTCTATCTCGGCGGAAGCCTTCAGCTCGGATCGGAGGCGGGCCATGAGGCGGTCCACCCCCTGCACGCCCAGGTCGGCCTGGAGCAGCAGGTCCTCCAGTTCCTGGAGCTGGTCCTCGTCCAGGCGCCGCAGCCCCAGCAGCCGCCCCAGGGGGGCGAGCACCAGATCCTGGGTGCGCCGCAGCCCCTGCTTGAATTTGTCGAACAGGCCGCCGAACACGCCCACGCCCACCTCGCGAACTCCCAGTCTATCGGACCGTTCCCGGGGGGTTCCACGTGGAACAGGCCGGGGGCTCCCGCGCTACTTCCGCTTCCGGGCCGGTCTGGGGGCCTCCGGGCGGGTCCAGCCCACCAGGGCCCGCTCGAAGACCTCCTCCACGTGCTTGACGGGGTGGAAGCGGAGCTGAGCCCGGAGACTCGGATCTATCTCCTCTAGATCCTTCTGGTTGGCAAAGGGGATGATGATGTCCTTGATTCCCACCCGCAGGGCCGCCAGGGACTTCTCCTTGAGGCCGCCGATGGCCAGGGCCTCGCCCCGGAGGTCAATCTCCCCGGTCATGGCCAGGGTGTTCCTCACGGGGATGCCCTTGAGCACGGACAGGAGGGCCGTGGCCATGGCCAGGCCGGCACTGGGGCCGTCCTTGGGGATGGCGCCCTCGGGGAAGTGGATGTGGAGATCCTGCTTCTGGAAGACCTCGGGATCGATCTGGAAGGCGTCTCCCCGGCTGCGGATGTAGCTCAGGGCCGCCTGGGCGCTCTCCTTCATGACGTCGCCGAGCTGGCCGGTGAGGAGGAGGCCCCCCTTCCCCGGCATCCTCAGGGCCTCCACGAAGAGCACGTCGCCCCCCACGGCGGTCCAGGCCAGGCCCGTGACAACGCCCACCCGGGGGGCCTTGAGGCGCTCGTCCTGGAGGAACTTCACGGGCCCCAGCAGCTCGTGCAGGCCCTCGGCGGTGAGGGTGTACTTCTTCTTCAGCGTCCCCTCCGCCACGCGCCGGGCCACCTTGCGGCAGACGGCGCCGATCTCGCGCTCCAGCTGGCGCAGGCCCGCTTCCCGGGTGTAGCCGGTGATGATGCCCTTCAGGGAGGCCTTCGGGATGGACAGCTGCTGTCGCGTGATGCCGTGCTTGTCCAGCTGCTTGGGGATGAGGTGGCGCTCGGCGATGCCGAGCTTCTCCTCCAGGGTGTAGCTGTTGAGGTAGATGATCTCCATCCGGTCCCGGAAGGCCGGGTGGATGGGCTCCAGCTCGTTGGCATTGGCCAGGAAGAGCACCTGGCTGAGGTCCAGAGGGACGTTCAGGTAGTGGTCACGGAAGGTGTGGTTCTGCTCGGGATCCAGCACCTCCAGCAGGGCCGCGCTCGGATCCCCGCGCATGTCGCGCCCGATCTTGTCCACCTCGTCGAGCATGATCACGGGGTTCATGCTCTTCACCTGGTGCAGGGCCTGGACGATGCGGCCCGGCATGGCGCCGACGTAGGTGCGCCGATGCCCGCGGATCTCGCTCTCGTCGTGCACGCCCCCCAGGCTGAGCCGTGCGTACTTCCGGTCCAGGGCGCGGGCGATGGACTTGCCGAGGCTGGTCTTGCCCACGCCGGGGGGACCGACGAAGCACAGGATGGTGCCGCGGAGGTCGGGCTTGAGCTTGCGGACGGCCAGGAACTCCAGCAGCCGGTCCTTGATCTTGGCCAGGCCGAAGTGGTCCTCCTCGAGCACCTCCTTGGCATGGGCGAGGTCCAGGTTGTCCTCGGTGAAGACCCCCCAGGGCAGCTCGGTCATCCATTCGAGGTAGGTGCGCGTCACCGCGGTCTCGCTGGAGTCCGGATGCATCCGCTCCAGCTTCTTGAGGTTCCGCTCGATCTCCACGAGGGGTTCCTCGGGCACGGTCATCTTGGCCAGCTTGTCCCTGAAGGCCTGCACCTCCTCTGCGAGTTCGGAGCCCTCCCCCAGCTCCTGCTGGATGGCCTTGAGCTGCTGGCGGAGATAGTACTCCCGCTGGCTCTTGTCCATCTCCCCCCGGGCCTCCAGGGTGATCTTCTGCTGCACCTCCAGCAGCTGGATCTCGCGCATGAGCAGTTCGTTGACCCGCTTCAGTCGCAGGCCGGGGTGGGCGATCTCCAGCACCTCCTGGGTCTGCTGGAGCTTGAGGTCCAGGTTGGAGGCCACCAGGTCCGCGAGACGTCCCGGGTTGTCCAGGTTGCCTGCGATGACCAGCACCTCCTGGGGCAGGGTCTTCCCCAGGGCCACGGCCTTCTCGAGGGTCTGCTTCACGCTGCGCAGGAGAGCGTCCAGCTCCAGGTCGGGGGCGGCCAGCTCGGGCTCGACGAGGGGCTCCACCCGGGCCTTGAAGAGGGCCTCGGTCTCCGTGAAGTACTCCACCTTCACCCGCTGCAGGCCCTGCACCAGGGCCCGGATGCGGCCGTCGGGCAGCTTGAGCACCCGCATGATCAGGGCGGCCGTGCCCACCTGGTAGAGGTCCCCCGGGCCGGGGCTGTCCATCTCCACCTGCTTCTGGGAGAGCAGCAGGATCATGCGGTTCTCCACCAGAGCCGTGTCCACAGCGCGGATGGACTTCTCGCGGCTGACGCTCAGGGGCAGGATGACGTAGGGGTAGACCACCACATCCCGAAGGGGCAGCACCGGAAGGACCTCGGGCAGCTTCGGGGATTCCTCGGGGGGCGGGGGCTGGAGGACGTCGTCGGCCACGGAAAACCTCGGACCCCCAGTCTACCCGCTACTTCCGGCGGGGCCTGGGGGTCGGCTCCCCGGGGGGCTCCACGGGGAACAGGGCCTGGGGCTGGGGGCGGGCGGCCTCCGGGGCGGCGCCCCGGCCGGCGGCCGCCTCCTTGTGCATGAGGCCCTCGAGGGCCTTGACGAAGTCGGGGAGGTCCTTGAAGTCCCGGTACACACTGGCGAACCGCACGTAGGCGACCTGGTCCAGGCCCTTCAGCTCGTCCATGATCCACTCCCCCAGCTCCCGGGAGCGGATCTCGCGGTCGGGGCGTTCCATCAGCCGGGACTGCAGGTCGGTGACCAGCTCCTCGAGGCGGGCGAGGGAGACGGGCCGCTTCTGGCAGGCCAGCAGCAGCCCCTTCATGAGCTTCTGGCGGTCGAAGGGCTCGCGCCGGCCGTCCTTCTTGATGATCACGAGGGGCAGTTCCTCGACCCGCTCGTAGCTGGTGAAGCGCCGCCCGCAGGAGAGGCACTCGCGGCGGCGGCGGATGGAATCGCCCTCCCGGGATTCCCGGGAATCCACCACCTTGTCCTCGAGATGGCCGCAGAAGGGACAGCGCATGCCTGAACGCTAGCAGGTCGGGCTCGGCTGGTCCTCAGACTTCGACCACCCGGGGCGCCATCACCGTTTCGCAGGTGACGGAGTTCGCCACGAAGCAGTACTTGTGGGCCTTCTCGAAGAGTTCCACCACTTTGGTCATGCTCGTGCCCCGGGGCACGCGGATGACCGGGCGCAGGTGCACCTGGGTGATGCGGGTGACCTTGTCCACCGTGTCCAGCACGGCCTCGGCGTGGTCCTCGTAGCCGCGCACTTCCACCCTGGCCTTGGCGCAGAGGGCCAGGAAGGTGAGCATGTGGCAGGTGGCCAGGGCCGATCCCAGCAGGTCCTCAGGGTTCCACCGGGCGGCATCGCCGCCATACTCGGGGGCGCTGCTCACGGCCAGGGGTGGCTTGCCCCCGGTGGCCACGAGGGCGTTGCGGGTGTAGGAGCCGTCCAGGGTGTTGCCGGTCCAGGCCAGGGTGAGCGGGTAGGTGTGCGCCACGGGAAGCTCCTCGGGAGAACAGGGGACCAGGGTAGCCGTTCCGGACCAGACCCGGTTCCGGGCGATAATCGGGAGATCCAGGAGCCCCATGCCCACCCCCGCCCGCCTTCGCGTCGCCCAAGCCCTGCACGGCGTCTTCGGGGAGGGGGCGAGGGTGGCCGACACCTGGGACCGGGGGCTGGGAGAGGACGCGGCGCTGGCCCAGGCGCTGCTCGGGCTCTGCCTCCGGCGCTGGGGGCGCCTCCAGGCCTTCGGGTCGGCTCGCCTGAAGGATCCCGGGCGGGGCCTCCCCCTCGGCACCCGGATCGCCCTGGCGGTGGGGCTCGCCCAGCTGGCCTGGCTGCCGGGGGTGACCGATTTCGCCGCCGTGGACGAGGCCGTGGGGCTCGCGGGGGACCGGACCCTCGGGTTCCCCGCCCACCGGGGGCTGGTGAACGCCATCCTCCGCCAGGCCGCCCGGGACCGGTCCGCCCTCGCCGCCGACCTGGAGGCGCTCCCGGCCCGGCTGGACCGCAGCGATTTCGCCGAGCGGAGCCTCCTCGCGGCCCTGCGGCCCCACGGCTCCGGGGACAGCCTGGAGGCGCTCTGGGTGACCCTGGCCCGTCCGCCCCGGCCCGCCTTCCGCGCCCTGGAGGAGGGCCCCCCGGAGGACCTGGAGCCCGACCCCGCCCTGCCCGGCTGCCTGCGGCTGGCGGAGGGGGCCCCCTTCCCCCGGGCCTGGCTTGAGGCGGGAGGGGGCATGGTGCAGGACCGGAGCTCCCAGGCCCTCCTGGCCTACCTCTGGGACCCAACCCCCGGCCGCATCCTGGATGCCTGCGCCGCCCCCGGCGGGAAGACCACCGGCCTGGCCCTGCGGTATCCCGGCGCGGACCTCTGGGCGGTGGAGCGCCAGCCCCGCCGCGCCGAACGGCTCCGGCGCACCCTGGACGGCAGGGGAATCCAGGCCCAGGTCGTCCAGGCCGATGCCGCCGTATGGCTCGCCGCCGGGGGGGCTCCCTTCGACCTGATCCTCCTGGACGCGCCCTGCAGCGGGAGCGGCACCCTCCAGAAGCATCCCGAACTGGTCTGGCTGGGGGACGCCCTGGACGTGTCCCGGCTCGCGGAGGAGCAGCGCCGCCTCCTGGAGGCGGCGGCCGGCCGCTTGGCCCCCGGAGGCCTGCTGATCTACGCCGTCTGCTCGTGGCTCCCCGAGGAGGGGGCCGACCACCGGGAGGTCCTGCTCGCGACCCGGCCGGACCTTCAGCCGGCGCCCGTCTGGCCCTCCGCCTTCGGCAGTCCCGCCGACGCGCAGGAAGGGCGGACGGCCTTCTTCAGGCCCGACCCAGCGGGCTGGGAGGGCGAGGGGTTCCAGGCCTTCGCCTTCACCCGGAGCTGATTGGACGGGGTCTCAATCCTGTGACCCCTGCCGCGGCCAAGGTTGATACCGTAGGGGCTTCCCTTTCCCTCCATCCCACGGAACGGAGTGCTTCCCATGGCCCTGGAATCCTCTGGCGCGTTCCATCCGGAGACGCGCCTCTACCGCTTCACGATCCTGCTGTTCATCAGCCTGCTGGTCTTCGGGAGCTACTTCGCCTACGACAGCATCGGGGCCCTGGAGACCACCCTGATGCAGGGGCTGCACCTCTCCCGCAGCACCATCGGGAACCTCTACACGGCCTACTCGGTGGCGGCCATCGCCATCGTGTTCTTCGGCGGCATGCTCTACGACAAGCTGGGGCCCCGCCGGGCCAGCCTCCTGTTCAGCCTCCTGGTGTTCGTCGGGGCGGTGGTCGTGGCCCTGGCGCGGAACACCTGGATGCTGTTCGGCGGCCGTCTGATCTTCGGCGCGGGATCCGAATCCCTCGTGGTCGTCCAGAGCGCCATCATCAGCCGCTGGTTCAAGGGCAAGGAGATGGCCATGGCCTTCGGCATCGCCCTGACCATCAGCCGTGTGGGCACCCTCTTCAGCTTCAATACCGAGGAACTCATCGCGCGCTATTTCGGGAGCTTCCGGGTGGCCCTGTGGGCCGCGGCCCTCCTGTGCCTCTTCTCCGTGCTCTGCAACCTGGTCTACAACGCCATGGACAAGCACGGGGAGAAGGTGCTGGACCTTCCCAAACCCGGGGCCGGCGACAAGATCGTCTTCTCGGACGTCAAGAAGTTCTCTTCCTCCTACTGGTTCGTGGTGCTGCTCTGCGTGACCTTCTACAGCGCCATCTTCCCCTTCACCGCCCTGGCGACGGACATGTTCCACAGCAAGTGGCACCTGCCCCTGGTGAGCGCCAGCTCCGGCAGCTTCATGTCCCAGGTGTTCTTCAACTTCACCCACATGTTCAGCACGGCGCCGGGCATCACCAGCATCGTCATCGCGGCCTCCATGATCTTCGCGCCCTTCGCGGGGGACCTGGTGGACCGCATCGGGAAGCGCGCCACCCTGATGGTGGTGGGCTCCCTGATCCTGATCCCCGCCCACCTGCTCATGGGCATCACCCACTGGAACCCCATCCCCATGATGGTCATGCTGGGGGCCGCCTTCGTGCTGGTGCCCGCCGCCATGTGGCCCTCGGTGCCCCTGGTGGTGGAGGAGAGCCGGGTGGGCACGGCCTTCGGGCTGATGACCGCCATCCAGAACCTTGGCCTGGGGCTCTTCCCGCTGCTGAACGGATGGCTGCGGGACAGGACCGGGAGCTACACGGCCACCCAGGTGATGTTCTCCGGCCTAGGGGTGGCCGGGCTCGTCTTCGCCTTCCTGCTTCTCCGGTCCGACAAGCGGCTGGGCGGGGTGCTGGAGGCCGGTTCACCCAAGGCCTGAGGCCGCAGGGCGGCCCTCCCCTCAGAACTGGGCCCGGAAGGCCTCGAAAGCGGCGCGGAGGTCGGCCAGGGCCTCGCGCAGCTCCGCCACCTCCTGTTCCAGGGCGGCCAGGCGGTCGGTCCGGCCCCCCTCGGGCCGGGGCGCCGCCTGGGGTGTCTGGCCGGCCTCCCCCAGACCGTGCCGGATCCGGGCCTCCCGCGCTCCGGGGGCCCGGGGCAGGCGCTCGGCCAGAGGCGGCTCGGCCTCCATCAGGGACTGAAGGCAGGCCTCCAGCTCGGCCATGTCTGGGAAGGGGTACATGCGTCGGGTGTTCACCCGCAGCTCGCCCGGCGTCTGGGGGCCCCGGAGCAGCAACTCCGCCAGCAGGGCGCCCTCCTGCACCGACAGGTTCCACCGCGGCTTGGCCAGGTGGGCCACCTTCGGCACGCGCCCCGGCCAGGGTTCGGCCAGGCCCAGCGCCACCAGCCGGGCCACCGGCGCCTGGAGATCCACCTCGGCCAGCTGCATCACGGGATCGCGGTTGCTGCTCTGGATGCAGGCGTGGAGCAGGGTGTTCATGGACAGGGGGTAGACGTCCGGCGTGCTCAGTTCCTTCTCCAGGAGGCAGCCCAGCACGCGCTGTTCGAGGGGGTCGAGGGCAGGCAGGTCCATGGAGCCATTGGACCCCGGATGCGGCCGGGCCTCCAGGAGATTCCGGTTGCGGGCCGGCCTGATCCCTCGCAAGATGAGGCCAAAATCCAGGAGCTCCCATGCGCCTCTTCCCGATTCTCGTGCTCGGGCTTTGCGCCCTCCCCCTGCTGGCCCAGACGTCCGGGCCCGCCAAGAAGGGCGCGAAGCCCCGCTTCGACTTCGGCATCCCGGACAAGCCGTTCACCAGCGACGTGGCCAGGCTCATCCGTGAGATCGGGGAGCACCCCCAGGTGGTATCCAATGTGGAGGCACTCTGCGACGACATCGGGCCGCGCCTGACAGGGTCCCGGCGGCTCGAGCAGGCCGATGCCTGGATCATGGCCAGGCTCAAGGCCTACGGCGCGGTGAACGTCCACGAGGAGGCCTACACCTTCGGTCCCCGCTGGGTCCGGGGCCAGGACTCGGGCCGGCTCCTGAACCTGAACCGGGTGGTCCTGCACCTGGCGGCCATGGCCTGGAGCCCGGCCACCCCCGGGGCGGTGCAAGGGGAGGTGGCGCTGCTCCAGGGGCGGACCCTGGAGGACCTGAAGGCCCAGCTGCCCTCCCTGGCCGGGAGGATCGTGCTCGTCGGAGAGCTGCCCAAGCCGGGGCCCGGGACCGACCGCCGGGCCTACTACCAGCAGCTCCTGGGCCTCATGCGGGAGCTCAAGGCTGCCGTGATCCTGCGCAGCTCCGGCCGCCCCGACGACCTCCTGAACATGACCGGGAGTCCCGTCTCCCGCTGGGGCCGGGCCACAGTCCCCACCGCCTTCCTCTCCGGGGAGCAGGCGGACCTGCTCGAGCGCCAGATCCGGAGGGGGGAGCACCCCCAGGTGGAGATCCGGATCGGCGGGGAGCTGGGGAAGGAGGCCGTCCAGGCCCACAACGTGGTGGCCGAGATCAAGGGTTCGGAGTGGCCCGACCAGGTGGTGATCGTGGGAGGACACCTGGATTCCTGGGACCTCGGCACGGGCGCCACGGACAACGGCACCGGCGCCATGGCTTCCGTGGAGGTGCTGCGGGCCATCCAGACCCTGGGCCTCAGGCCCAAGCGCACCCTGCGGGTGGTGCTCTTCAGCGGCGAGGAGGAGGGGCTGCTGGGGAGCAACGCCTACGCGGAGGCCCACAAGGCGGAGGCGGCGAACTGGCAGGCGGTGCTCATTGACGACATGGGCACCGGCCGGATCCTGGGCTGGCCGGACATGGGCCAGGAGGCCTGGCGCGCCCCACTGGCCGCCGCCATGGCCCCCGCCAACAACCTGGGCTGTCGCGAGATCGGAGCCTTCCTCCAGCCGGGGGACACCGACCATTGGCCCTTCTTCCAGCTGGGGGTGCCGGCCTTCGCCGCCATCCAGGAGCCCCTGGACTACATGAAGATCACCCACCACAGCCAGGCCGACACCTTCACCCACGTGGTCCCCGCGGACCTCGTCCAGGGGGCCCAGGCCATGGCCGCCACCGCCTGGGAGCTGCTCAACATGCCCGGGCGCCTGCCCCACATCCCGCCGGCCTCCTAGGGGCCGGCCGTGCGGTCCGCCTACTCCTCGCCCCGGCGCTGCCGGCCCTCCGGGTCGAACTGGTAGCCGACGCTGCGGATCGTGTGGATCCAACGGGGGTGGTGGGGGTCCTCCTCGAGCACGCGGCGGATGCGCACGATGAAGTTGTCCACCGTGCGGCTGGTGGGGTAGGCGTCCTCCCCCCAGACCCGGTCGAGGATGTCGGCGCGGCTCACCACCTGGGCGGGGCGCTCCATGAGCAGCTTGAGGATCATGCACTCCTTCACCCCCAGCTGGAACGGGCCCGCCGGCCCCTCGCCGCAGAAGTTGTCGAAGTCCACCCAGTGCGCTCCGAACATCTGGCGGCTGCCCATGTCGCGGTTCCGGTACCAGGCCTCCCGGCGGAGAATGGCCCGGACGCGGAGGAGCAGTTCCCGCACCTGGAAGGGCTTGCCCAGGTAGTCGTCACCTCCGGTCTCGAAGCCGTGGACGCGGTCGTCCTCGGTGTTCTTGGCCGTCAGGAACAGGATGGGCGTGAAGTTCTTCGCCTCCCGCACCCGCTCGCAGACGGTGAACCCGTCCATGCCCGGCAGCATCACGTCGAGGATCACCAGGTCGAAGGTCTCGGCCAGGATGCGCTTCAGGGCCTCGTCCCCCCGGGGGATCCAGGTGCAGCCGAGGCCTTCCAGCTCGAGGTTCAGCTTGATGCCCTCGGCCAGGCTCAGCTCGTCTTCCACCAGCAGGATCTTGGGTTCGGGCACGGGGCCTCCCGGGGACTGGCTTCGATCCTACTAGAATGGAGGCTCTGGAGCCGCCATGGACCCCTACCTCAGCATCGTGATCCCGATCTACAACGAGGAGGAGAACATTCCCGCCCTGTGGGGGCGCCTGTCCGGGGTGATGGCGGAGCACTTCGCCGAGCCCGGGAAGCCCTGGGAGGTCATCTTCACCGATGACGGCAGTCGGGACCGGAGCCTGGCCCTGCTGATGGAGATCGCCCGGACGGAGCCCCGGGTGAAGGTCGTGGAGTTCAACCGGAACTACGGCCAGCACAGCGCCATCTTCGGGGCCTTCGCCGAGGTGCGGGGCCGGGTGGTCGTCACCCTGGATGCCGACCTCCAGAATCCGCCGGAGGAGATCCCCAAGCTGGTGGCCAAGGTGGAGGAGGGCTACGACGTGGTGGGCGGCTGGCGCCAGGGCCGCCAGCAGAACGACAGTTTCCTGCGCACCATCCCCAGCAAGCTCGTCAACGCCGTCACCCGCAAGACCACGGGGGTGAAGCTCCACGACTACGGGTGCATGCTGCGGGCCTACAGCCGGGAGGTGGTGAACGCCATGCTCCTGTGCAAGGAACGCTCGAGCTTCATCCCGGCCCTGGCCAACAGCTTCGCCAAGCGGATCACGGAGGTGCCCGTGGCCCATGCCGAGCGCGCCGCCGGCACCAGCAAGTACGGCTTCTGGAAGCTCATCAACCTCCAGTTCGACCTCCTCACCAGCTTCAGCCTCCTGCCCCTCCAGATGCTGTCGGTGTTCGGCTTCCTCACCGCCCTGCTGGGCTTCGCCCTCTTCGTGGGCCTGGTGGTCTACCGCTTCCTCCATCCGGAAGGCACGGTGGATGGGGTGTTCAGCCTCTTCGCCTTGCTCTTCTTCTTCGTAGGGGGGCAGTTCATCGCCTTCGGCCTGCTGGGCGAGTACATCGGCCGCATCTACCAGGAGGTGCGCGACCGGCCCCGGTACATGGTCAAGAAGGTCCACCAGGCCGAGTAGCTCAGGCCTCCCCGCCCCCGCTCCACCCCTCTCCGTCCTCCGCCTCGGGGCGGTCGGGGAGGGCGTAGCGCTCGCTGGCCCAGGCCCCCAGGTCCAGTGTGCGGCAGCGTTCCGAGCAGAAGGGCTTCCAGGGGTTACCCTCCCAGGGGGTGGGGGTCCGGCAGGTGGGGCAGGGGCGAACCAGCATGGCCCCAGTCTATCCGAGCCTGGGTGGATGAATGTGTTGAAGAAAATTTTAGTCAAAATTTGAAGATTTCATTGACATTCGACGGCGCATCCCTACCATGAAGGAACGGGCACGGACCGCCCGGCTCGGATGGACTTCCTGGAGGACGCGACATGGGCAAGATCATCGGCATTGACCTGGGTACCACCAACAGCTGCGTGGCGGTGATGGAGGGAGGGCAGCCCAAGGTGATCCCGAATCCCGAGGGCTCGAACACCACCCCGTCGGTGGTGGGTTTCAATCCCAAGACCGGGGAGCGGCTGGTGGGCGCCTCCGCCAAGCGGCAGGCCGTGGCCCAGCCCAAGAGCACCATCTATTCCATCAAGCGGTTCATGGGCCTGCCCTACGCCGATTCCGACAAGGAGCAGAAGCTGGTGCCCTACACCGTGGAGCGCGCCGACAAGGGCGGCTGCGCGGTGGTGGTGAACGGGAAGCACCTCAGCCCCGAGGAGATCAGCGCCGTGGTGCTGAGCAAGATGAAGGAGGCCGCCGAGGCCTACCTGGGCGAGAAGGTCGCGGAGGCCGTCATCACCGTGCCCGCCTACTTCAACGACGCCCAGCGCCAGGCCACCAAGGACGCCGGCGCCATTGCGGGCCTGGACGTGAAGCGCATCGTCAACGAGCCCACGGCCGCGGCCCTGGCCTACGGCCTGGATAAGAAGAAGGATGGCACCATCGCCGTCTTCGACTTCGGCGGCGGCACCTTCGACATCAGCATCCTCGAGGTCTCCGAGGGCGTGGTGGAGGTGAAGTCCACCAACGGCGACACCCACCTGGGCGGCGACAACGTGGACCAGGCCATCATTGACTGGCTGGCCGACGAGTTCCAGAAGGCCGAGGGCATTGACCTGCGGAAGCAGGCCGATGCCATGCAGCGCCTCAAGGAGGCCGCGGAGAAGGCCAAGATCGAGCTCTCCAGCACCACGCAGACCGACATCAGCCTGCCCTACATCACGGCGGACGCCAGCGGGCCGAAGCACGTCAACCAGACCCTCAGCCGCGCCAAGTTCGAGCTGATGATCGAGCCCATCCTGCAGAAGCTGAAGGTGCCCTGCGAGAATGCGGTGAAGGACGCCAAGCTGGCCCATCACGAGATTGACGAGGTGGTGCTGGTGGGCGGCTCCACGCGCATCCCGAAGGTGCAGGAGCTGGTGAAGCAGATCTTCGGCAAGGAGCCCAACAAGAGCGTGAACCCGGATGAAGTCGTGGCCGTGGGCGCCGCCGTGCAGGCTGGCGTGCTGGCGGGCGACGTGAAGGGCGTGCTGCTCCTCGACGTGACGCCCCTCAGCCTCGGAATCAACGCCAACGGCGGCCAGATGAGCGTCATCATCCCGCGCAACACCACGATTCCCACCAAGCGCTCCGAGATCTACACCACCGCCGTGGACAACCAGCCCGGCGTGGACATCGAGGTCTTCCAGGGCGAGCGGCCCGTGGTGGACGGCAACAAGCTCCTCGGGAAGTTCCACCTGGGCGGCATCGCCCCCGCCCCCCGGGGCATGCCGCAGATCGAGGTCATCTTCGACATTGATGCCAACGGCATCGTGCACGTCACGGCCAAGGACAAGGGTACGGGCAAGGACGCCAGCATCACGCTGACGGGCAGCACGGGCCTCTCCAAGGAGGAGATCGAGGCCAAGGTCCGTGACGCCGAGGCCCACAAGGCCGAGGACGAGGGGCGCAAGGCCGTGCTGGAGGAGAAGAACCACCTGGACCAGATGGTCTACCAGGTGGAGAAGCTCCTGAAGGAGAGCGGCGACAAGCTGCCCGAGGGCGACAAGAAGGAGGCCGAGGCCGCCGTGGCCGAGGCCAAGGAGGCCCTCTCCAGCCTGGATCAGGACCGCATCAAGAAGGCCCTCGAGACCCTCACCGCCAAGAGCCACAAGCTGGCCGAGAGCCTCTACAAGCAGGAGCCACCGCAGGGCGGCGGCACCCCCGGCGCGCCCACGGGCGAGGACAAGAAGGGCGACGACAACGTGATTGACGCCGAGGTCGTGAGCTGAGTCTCTCCGGGGGGCGCGCTTCGCGGCGCGCCTCCACGGATCGCAACGGGTTGCGTTGCGCCCACGCGCCAGGGGCTCGTGGGCAGGGAGCTCTCCCCGGACCCCCCCCGCGGAGTCTCGGCCCAGCCGCGACTCCGCTTTTTTTCCGGTGAATGAAATCTTAGTGCTTTAGACTAAAGCCATGTCCCACCCCGACTACTACCAGATCCTGGGCCTGCCCCGGTCGGCCTCGGAGGAGGACATCAAGAAGGCGTACCGGAAGCTGGCCCGGAAGTACCATCCGGACCTGAATCCGGGGGACGCCAAGGCCGAGGCCACCTTCAAGCAGCTCGCCGAGGCCCAGGCCGTGCTCACGGATCCGGAGAAGCGCAAGAACTACGACACCTACGGCGACCCGGCGGGCCCGGGGACCCAGGTGCCGCCGGGATTCGAGGGCGGCGGCTTCTCCTTCGAGGACCTCTTCGCCGGCTTCGGGGGCCGGCCCGCCCGGACGGGGCCCGAGCGGGGCGAGGACCTGGTCCATGCCGTGCGCCTGGGTTTCCGGGAGGCCTTCGAGGGCACCCGCATGTCTCTGCGCATCAACCGTTCGGAACCCTGCCTCGCCTGCCGCGGCACAGGGGAGTCGGGCCGGCGGCAGGAGACCTGCCCCACCTGCCACGGCAAGGGCCGCCTGGGCGGGAGCGGGGGTTTCCTCGCCTTCGGGCGACCCTGCCCCGACTGCGGGGGGCGTGGGGTGCGGGTGCCGCCCTGCCCGGAGTGCCAGGGCGCGGGCCGCCACCCGCGCCAGGAGACGGTCACCATCGCCATCCCGGCGGGGGTGGAGGACGGGGCCCGCCTGCGGGTGCCCGGCAAGGGCGAATCCGGCCGGCGCGGGGGCGGTCCCGGGGACCTCCTCCTCCAGATCAGCGTGGAGCCCGATGCCCGCTTCGATCGCAGGGGCCCGAACCTCTACCTCCGCCTGCCCGTGAGCTTCACCGAAGCGGCGCTGGGGGCCAAGGTGGAGGTTCCGACCCCGGAAGGCCACGCCACCATCAAGGTCCCCCCCGGCACCCAGAACGGGGCCAAGCTGCGGCTCAAGGGCCAGGGCATGCCCATCCCCAAATCCGAGCAGCGCGGCGACCTCTTCGCGGAGATCCAGGTGGTCACGCCCCAGATCCAGGACGAGCGGAGCAAGGAACTGCTGCGGGAGCTCGCGGAGCTCAACGACGGCGCGGTGCGCGCGCAACGAGGACACCATGGCTAAGGATCCCCGCATGGGCGCCTACATGATCGGCGTGGTCGCCACCCGCTACGGGGTGCATCCCCAGACCCTCCGCCTCTACGAGCGGGAGGGGCTGCTCTGCCCCAGCCGGACGGAAGGCAAGACGCGCCTCTACAGCGACGAGGACCTGGAGCGCCTGGAGTTCATCCTCAACCTCACCCGGGATCTGGGCGTGAACCTCGCCGGCGTGGAAGTCGTGCTCACCCTGCGGGATCGCCTCGACCGGCTCCAGGAGGACCTGGACCGCATGGCCCAGGCGCTCGAATCCGCGGGCATCAAGGACGTGCCGCGACCGGCACCCTCCACCGGCCTGGTGAAGCTGGCCGCCCACGGCCTGCGCAAGCGATCCTAGGCGAGAGTCCCTGGACAGGGGGCGCGTGTTGCTATGCTGGACCCTCCTCCCGGGTGATCCGTGCCACTCCGGCATCTCGACGAGCGCTCGCTCGACAAGTACTTCGATTCCATCCGTCACCTGCCCCTGCTGACGGCGGACGAGGAGCGGATGTACGGCCGGATGTGGCAGGGGGACCGCAATCCCGAGGGGCTGCGGGGCCTCGTGGAAGGCAACCTCCGCTTCGTCGTGAAGGAGGCCCGGAAGTTCGAGGGCATGGGGCTCGACCTGCTGGACCTCATCAGCGAGGGGAACCTGGGCCTCATCGAGGCGGCCAAGCGCTTCGACCCGGAACGGCAGAACAAGTTCCTGACCTACGCCTCGTGGTGGGTCCGCCAGGCGATCTTCCACGCCCTGGCGGAGCACGGGAACAAGATCCGGCTGCCCCAGAAGGTGGCCGGCCACCTGGTCCAGCTGAACCGCGTCACGCAGCGCCTGAGCCAGTCCCTGGGCCACTCGCCCTCCGTCCAGGAGATCGCCGAGGTCTCCGGCCTCTCGCCCGAGGAGGTGGAGCGCTACCAGCTGCTGCAGCAGACCACCTCCACCGTCTCCACGGAGCAGGGGCTCGGGGACTCCGATCTCACGGTAGGGGACAGCCTGGAGCAGGAGGTGGAGCCCTCCGCCATGGACATCCTGAACCAGGAGTCCTTCCACGAGCAGATCGAGGCGAGCCTCGCGCTGCTGACGGGGAAGGAACGGGTGATCCTCGAGCTCCACTTCGGGCTCGACGGGAAGGAGCCGCTGACCCTGGAGCAGATCGGGAAGCAGTTCGATCCCCCCATCTCGCGGGAGCGCGTCCGCCAGCTGGAGGAGCGGGCCTTCGCCCGAATCCGGGAGCGCCGGCGGGAGGTCCTGGGGGGCTTCCTTCGGGGGGATGTGCCTTGAAGGGACGGCCGGACTGCCCGCTCTGCGAGGGGCGGGGCGTCATCCTGGATGCGGACCCCCTGAAGCCGGCCCGCCTCTGTGGATGCGCCGCCGGGAATGGTGGGGATGCGGCCGCCGTGGGCCTGCCGGCCCGCTACCGGGAGGCGGAGTTCCCGCGTTTCTGGAAGTGGTGGAACAACGCCAACGCCCCTGAGATCAAGCGGGCGCTCGAGCAGCTGCCGGACCTGGAGAAGGCCGCGGCGGATCCGGACCTGCTGGCGGATGTGCTGGGACAGAGCGATACGGGGGACCTGGCCAGGCTGCTCCAGGCCACGCGCCGCAAGCCGGAGCACGGGATCCGGCCCGCGGGCGCCGAGGCCCTGGCCCAGTGGGCCACCACGGGCAAGCACCGCTTC
>DAIDKC010000109.1 GCA_027451045.1 Holophagaceae bacterium
CCTGCCTCCGGGCCTCTCCGAGGAGACCGCGCTCGCCTCCAGGGCCCTCAATGCCGTCCTGGAAGAGGCGAGGGGGGCGGGGCAGGCCTTGGCCGACCTCCGGACGGCCCTGCTCCGGGACTGGTGCGAGGTGGATGCCTGCCTCCGGGAGTCCGAGCGCGCCCATGTCCAGGCCCGCGAGGAGCGGCGCCAGGCGGTGGCGCGCGCCGAGCAGGCGAGCTCCCAGCTCAGGGCCGCCTTCGAGGACACCCTGCAGCTCGACCGGATCGAACTGGACCAGCGGCTGAGGGCCGACCAGTGGCGCCTCCAGGCGCAGGCTTTCAGCGCCTACCTCGGCCAGGTGGAGACGGGCCTCGGGCAGTTCGAGAACCTGCTGGAGGAGCTGCGGGACACCTTCCCCCGCCTCCTGCGGGAGGGGGACGCCCTGGGGCGCCTGGCCAATGCGGGCATGCGCCATGGCGCCCGCCTCGGCATGGCGGTGAAGGGCCTGTCCGCCCATACGCCGAGGCTGCTGGAGGAGGCCGCCGCGCGCACGGACCAGTTCCGCCAGTTCCGCAAGGCGGCGGACGAGCTGAGGGACCAGGCCGAGGCGCTGGGGCGGCGCATGGAGCTCTTCCGGGTGGAGGCCCTGGACCGGACCCGGGCCTTCGGATCGGTCCAGGGATCCCTGCAGTCCGTGGACCATGCCGCCCAGCAGGCGGGGCTGCTCGCCGTCAATGCGGCCATCCTGGCCCAGCAGGGGGGCGGCTCCGCCGGCATCCAGGCCATCGGGGGCCGGCTCAGGCATCTGGCGGGCCAGACGTCCCGCGGCGCCGCCGAGATCGAACGCGCCCTGGAGACCCATGCCCGCGGACTGGAGCACGAGACCGCCGGATTGTGGGACCTCCAGGAAGTGGCCGAGTCCCTGCTCGCCGGCGTCCAGAACCTCCTCCGCTGGGCCGGGCGGCTAGATCAGCAGGGCCAGGAGCTGGAGCGACTCCTGGAATCCGAGGTGGTGCGGGTGGACCATGTCCGCCAGCTCTCGGAACAGGCCGAGCTGGCGCTCCACGAGGTCGGCGAGCGCTCCCACGCCATCGAGACGGCCCTGGGCCGCCTCTGGGGCGTGGAAGCCAAGCTGCTGCCCGAACTGGAGCGCCTGACCCGCAGCGGGAAGCGCCTGGAGGATGCCGGCGGCGAGCTCTCCCGCATCAGCCAGCAGAACATCGAGGAGATCTGGGGGATTCTCGCGCGCCACCGGGAGATCCGAGGGACGGAGGCCTACCGGCAGGTCGTCGGAGGGGATCTGGCGCGCACCCTGGCCGCAGGCGAGGCGGAAGCCGGGATCGCCGCCCGGCTCTCCTGGGTCCGGGCCTCCCGGGAGTCCAGGCTGGTGGGATGTCCGGGCGTGGAACCGCCCCGCGGGATCTGCCTGGCGGGCGGGGGCTGCCGGTACCAGCTCCTCGGGCTGGATTCCCTCGGCCGGCCGGAACCTTCGGCTCTGGTCGGGACCTCCTGGTCGGACGGGGGCCGGGAATGGCTGCTCGAACTCCATGACGACCTGAAGTCGGAGGACATCCGCATGGACCTCCTGGACTTCCTTCGGCACAGCGACCTCCCGGTGTGGTTCCCGGGGCTCCAGATGCGCATCGCCACCGAGGGGGTCCGGCTCCAGTTCCCCCTCCCCTTCGCCCAGCTGCCCCAGGCCCTTGCGGGCCTTCCGGGCCTGCTGCCCGTGGATGCCGAGGGGGATGCCGCCCTGGTCAGGCCGGTCATCCCGGTGCCCGAGCGCATCCAGGTCGTCCTGTGGACCGGGCCGGACCTGGAACCCTCCGCCCGGTCCCTGGCGCGCGAGCGCGTCCACGCCCTCGCCCAGGAGATCCCGGGGCACCACCTCCTGCTGCCTGAGGCCCCGCACTACAGGGAGCGGCCTCCCTGCCCCTGGGTGGGGGAACCCCTGGAGGCGGCGCAGGGCCTGGGCGACCTCCCGCCGTTCCGGCTGCTCGACCTCGATGGGGGCGCCGGCACCCTGGGCGGTTGGCGTCGCCGGTTCCTGGAGGCCGGGGGGCGCGAAGACGCCGAGGGCGGGGCGGTCCTCGCCGCCCTCCGGGTGAGCCCCGTGGATCCCGTGCTGCTCCTCCTCCAGCTCTTCGCCCCCGGACGCGGACCCGCCGGAAGCGGGCACCCGGATCTGGACTCCTGCCGCCAGCGCCTCCAGCAGGACGTGCTGCGCCTGGACGCGCCCAGTCCCTTCCATGAGGCCTGGGCCCTGCTGGAGCACCTCCAGGCCCGGGAGTGGCTGTTGGGGCTGCCGGTCCTGGAGCCCCCCGTCCGGTGATACCTTGGAGGCGTGGATCAGGGCGCCGCTGTCCGCGAGGGCAGAGGAAAGTCCGGGCTCCACAGGGCACTGGGCCTGGCAACACCAGGGCGGGGCGACCCGACGGAAAGTGCAACAGAGAGCAGACCGCCGATGGATCCTCGGATCACAGGCAAGGGTGAAACGGTGGGGTAAGAGCCCACCGCCGGACTGGCAACAGGACGGGCACGGTAAACCCCCCAGGGAGCAAGACCAAATAGGCCGGCGCACCGCGCAAGCGGCGAGGGCTGACCCGGCCGAGCCGGCGGGTAGGTCGCTTGAGGTGGATGGCGACATCCATCCCAGAGGAATGGCGTCCTCCTCCGCGAGGAGCAGACAGAACCCGGCTTACCGATCCACCGGAGCCCCCGCAAGGGGGCTTCGCCCTGCCCCTGTGCTTCCATGGAGGGATGCGACGCCCCGCCCCGAAGACCCTGGCCCTGGCCGTCACCGCCCTGGCCTTCCACGTGGACACGCTCCTCTACTACCTGCTGGTGCCCCTGCTGCCGCGGTACGCCCGGGAGCTGCACCTGAGGCCCATGGAGGTGGGCGTCCTCTTCGGGAGCTACGCGGTGGCCCTCCTGGCCGCCACCTTCCCGCTGGCGCTGCTGGCGGATCGCATCGGCCGCCGCCGTCCCATGCTCTGGGGGCTGGCGGGACTGGGAACGGCCACGCTGGTCTTCGCGGTCTCCCGCCACTACTGGCTGCTGGTGCTGGCCCGGGCCCTCCAGGGTGTGGCGGGGGCGGCCACCTGGCTGCCGGGCATGGCCCTGCTCGCGGACCACTTCCCCGCGGAGGAACGGGGCCAGGCCATGGGGACCGCCTTCGCCGCCGCCAACCTGGGGGTGCTCCTCGGTCCGCCGCTCTCCGGATTCCTCGCCCAGCACGCCGGGCCGGCCGCGCCCTTCCTCCTGGGTGCGGCGCTGGTGGGTCTGGACGCCCTCGGGCGGGCCTTCCTCCTGCCCGGGACCGAGCTGGCCCGGGGCCCGCGGCTGCCCTTCAGGCACCTGCTCACGCTCCCCGTGGTGCGCCTGTTCGCGGGGGCCATGGCGCTCGGCTCGGCCCTCTGGGCCCTGATGGAATCCACCCTGCCCCTCGACATGGATCACCGCCTCGGGCTCTCCGCCACCGCCATCGGCCTCTGCTTCGCTGCGGCGGCCCTGGCGCACACCTTCACCTCCCCGCTGATGGGCCGCCTTTCGGATCGCCTGGGACGGGTGCGGGTCTTGCGCGTGGGCCTCGTGCTGGTGCCCCTCCTCCTGCCGCTCCCGGCCCTCCTGCCGCGCCCGTGGATGGTGGTGGGGGCGATGATGGCCCTCGGGGCGGCGGCCAGCTTCCTCATGAGCCCCTGCAGCCCGGCGGTGGCCGACCAGGTGGAGCGGATGGGCAGCCAGAGCTTCGCCTCGGGCTTCTCGATCCTCAACCTGGCCTATTCCGTCGGCATGATGCTCGGCCCCCTGCTGGGCGGGATGCTGGTGCAGGGGTTCGGGCTCCCGTGGGCCCTGGGAGGGCTCGGACTGGGATACGGGGGCTGGCTGCTGGCGACCCGGGGCGTCAGCGTCTGACCGCGCGGTAGATCCAGCGTTCCGCCCGGGGCTCCCAGGCCCGGCCATCCAGCCCGCCGAAGGCGGTCACGGGGGCGAAGCCGGAGGCCTCGAGGATCCGCCGCACCTCGGCGTCCCCTGGGATCCAGATGTCGTGCCGGAAGGTCCGTCCCCGGCAGGTCCGCTCGGGCCGGATGCGGCGGCGATCCCCGCTCCAGCGCACCCGCTCCGCGTATCCCAGGCGAGGGAAGTCGCGCCACCGGGATCCGGCCCGGGCCGTCGCGGCCAGCAGGTGTTCCCGTCCCGCCAGATCCAGCAGGAGCACCCCCCCCTGCCGCAGCACCCGGGAGAACTCCTCGATCTGGCGGCGGTTCTCCGCCTCCGAGGCGAAGTAGCCCCAGCTGGTGAAGGCGCAGAATACGCCGTCTGCACTGGCGTTTCGGTAGGGCAGGGCGCGAAGGTCCAGGCGCACCAGGGCCCCGGGCCGCTCCGTGGCATGGCGCCGCAGGTTGAGGGGGCTGAGGTCGCCGCCCACCACCTCCCAGCCCTGGGCCGCGAGGTAGGGATGGAGGCGCCCCCACCCGCAGGGCAGGTCCAGCACCCGGCTGCCGGCGGGGAGGTCCAGGAGCGCGGCGAGGGCGGGCCCCTCCCTGGGGGCGTCCTCGTCCTTGTCCGCGTAGATGTCGAAATAGGCTGGATCGTCGAAATCCCGCACGAACCAGTCCACGGCGGCCGGGCCTAGGCTTCCGGCTCGGGATCGGGCTCGGATCCGGGTTCGGCCTTGACCAGCTTCACCACCGGGACGGGGGCCTGGGTGCTCACGATCCCCTTCCACTGGTAGCGGGTGCCCCGCTTCTGGCCGGTCCGGGTGATGAGGTGCTCCTCCTCGAGATCCGTGAACAGGCGGCGGAGGGTGCCCGGGGCCCAGTCGAAATCCTTGAGGCCGAGGGCCTCCTGGGCCTCGAAGCTGCTGAGCGATCCCGCCAGCTGGAGCTTCTGGATGAGCCGCTGCTTCAGGTCCTGAAGCTGGCCCTTGGTGCGGCGCCCTTCCGCCTTCAGGGCGGGTGCGGCGGGTTCGGGTGCGGGGGCAGTCTGCGGGGTGCGGCCCGGGGCAGGAGGCGCGGCGGGCGCCGCCTCCGCCCGGGCCTCCTGGCGGGCCCCGGCCTCGAAGAGGGCCCCGTCCAGGTAGAGGTCGTGGACCTCGGGCTGGAAGAGGACGGCCACGCCGGTGGGTGCAATCCCCTCCTGCTGGAGGGCCACGAGGACCCGTTCGCCGATCCGATGCTTCTGCTCCCGGGACAGAGGGGGGGTCTGGATCATCACCACGGCCATGGGGGGACTCCGCTATAAAGGAAGATTTCCAGGATACCTCTTTATTTGCGGGTTGAAAGCGCGGATTTTTTATTACACTCTTACTTGACGTTCAAAGGGGGGGCCGTGCGCAAAGCAAAATTGGACTTGCCTGACGAGCAGCAGCGTTTCGAGAAGTTCCTCCGCTCACGCCAGCTCAAGCTCACCACCGAGCGGCACGAGCTCCTGGAGGAGGTCTTCGCCCAGGGCCAGCATTTCGATGCCGACCAGCTCCACATCATCCTCAAGCAGAAGGGCAAGGCCATCAGCCGCGCCACGGTGTACCGGACCCTGGATCTGCTGGTTCAGTGCGGGCTCGTCCGCAAGAGCAGCTTCGGGGACCAGCACGCCCACTACGAGGCGGTCCGGAGTGACGAGCACCACGACCACCTGATCTGCATCAACTGCCACGGCATCATCGAGTTCTTCCGGCCCGACCTGGAGAATCTCCAGGATGCCATCTGCACCGAGCATGACTTCAGGCCCCTCCACCACAGCCTCCAGATCTTCGGCCTGTGCAAGGTCTGCATGGAGATGGAGGACCGGGGGGAATCCATGGCCCAGCGGATCAGCCAGCTGAGCGTGTAGGACCGTCGGGGTTTCCCTCATCCGCCCGCGCAGGTCGCGGCCCCCGCGATAGCCGGGCGCGGCGTCGCACGCTAGGCTAGGCCATGCCGAAACTCACCCTCCAGGACCTCCAGCGCCTTCCGAAGACGGACCTGCATGTCCACCTGGACGGCAGCCTCCGGATCCCCACCATCCTCGAACTGGCCGACCAGCAGAAGGTCAAGCTGCCGGCGGACACGGCCGAGGGCCTGCGCCCGCATGTGGAGGTGGGCGAGGACTGCAAGTCGCTGGTCGAGTACCTGCGGGCCTTCGACGTCACCCTCTCGGTGATGCAGACCTACGACAGCCTTGTGCGCACGGCCTTCGAGCTGGCCGAGGATGCGGCGAAGGAGAACGTCCGCTACATGGAGGTACGCTACAGCCCCATCCTCCACCAGCAGAAGGGTCTCACCCTGCACGCCATCGTGCAGGCCGTGCTGGAGGGCCTGGCCCAGGCGGAGAAGCAGCACAACATCAAGACCGGCGTGATCCTCTGCGGCATGCGCCACATCTCGCCCGACATCTCGCTGCGCCTGGCGGACCTCACCGTGGCCTTCAAGAACAAGGGCGTGGTCGGCTTCGACCTCGCGGGCGCCGAGGAGAACTTCCCTGCCAAGCGCCACAAGGACGCCTTCGGGCGCGTCCTCCAGAACAACATCAACTGCACCCTCCATGCGGGAGAAGCCTACGGGCCCGAGAGCATCCACCAGGCCATCCACCTCTGCGGAGCCCACCGCATCGGCCATGGCGTCCGGCTCATCGAGGACGGCGATCTGCTGAACTACGTGAACGACCATCGCATCCCGCTGGAGTGCTGCCCCTCGAGCAACGTGCAGACCAAGGCCGTGAAGAAGATGGCCGACCATCCCATCCGCCTCTTCTACGACCTGGGCCTGCGGGTCACGGTGAACACCGACAACCGCATGGTCACGAACACCACCGTCAGCCGCGAGTTCCAGGTCATCCACGAGGAGCTGGGCTTCAGCCTCGAGGAGATCAAGGAGGTCATCATCATGGGCTTCAAGAGCGCCTTCCTGCCCTATGCCCTCAAGCGGGCGCTGCTTGCGGAGGTGGTGCACGAGCTGAAGGCATTCAAGCCCGGCAGCCTCGAAAGCAAAAAAGAG
>DAIDKC010000110.1 GCA_027451045.1 Holophagaceae bacterium
CAGATCAGCGTCTGGTACTCGAAGATGTGCTGCAGCGTCCCCTGGCTGATCTCCGGCTGGTAGGGCGTGTAGGCCGTGAACCACTCCTGGCGCGACACCATGGCGTCAATGGCAGCGGGCACGTAGTGGTCGTAGGCCCCAGCGCCGAGGAACTGGGCGCAAAAGCGGGCGTTCCGATTGGCCATTCGCATCATCTCCCAGGCCACCTCCTGCTCGGCGCCCTGGGGCGGCAGATCCAGCGGGCGTTTCAGCTGGAGCGGCTCGGGGATGCCCGCGAGGAGCTCCTCGGCGCGGGCGACGCCGATGCTGTCCAGGAGGGCGCGATCTTCGGCAGGGGAAGAGGGCAGGTAGCGCATGGCGGCCTCGGTCAAGGAGCGGAGGGAATCCCGATCCTCAAGGGTATCAGGCGGGGTCCCGCCTGGGCCGGGGCGCGCCTGTGGCGAGCATCACAGGCGCGCGGCCAGGGCCTGCCGCTGGGCCTCCATGAGACGGGCGGCGCCCTCCAGCCCGAGATCCACGAGCTCCTGTGCCTCGGCCCGGGTGAAGGGGCGGCCTTCGCCAGTCCCCTGGAATTCCACGAGGTCCAGGCCGTCGCCGGCCCGGACCGCCACCAGGTTGGCGTCCACGGCCGCGAGGTGGTCCTCCTCGTACTCCAGGTCCAGCACCTGCCCGCGCCGGCCCTCGCCCGACTCCACGATCCCCACGCTCACGGCCGCCACCTGGCGGAGGAGGGCCCCTTCGAGCCCGCGTCCCCGCAGGGCCAGGGCCACCGCTACCCAGGCGCCGGTGATGGCCGCGCAGCGCGTGCCGCCGTCGGCGTTCAGCACGTCGCAGTCCACGGTGAGGGTGCGCTCGCCCAGGGCCCCCAGGTCCACGGCCTGGCGCAGGCTCCGGCCGATGAGGCGCTGGATCTCTACGGTCCGGCCCTGCTGCTTCCCGCGGGCGGCCTCCCGATCCGTGCGGCTGTGGGTAGCGGCGGGGAGCATGCCGTACTCCGCCGTGAGCCAGCCGGTGCCCCGTCCCTTCATCCAGGCGGGCACCTTCTCCTCCAGGTTCGCGGCGCAGAGGACGTGGGTGCGGCCGATCCGCGCCAGGCAGGATCCGTCCGCGTGGAGCTGCACGCCGAGGTCGAGGGAGAGGGGCCTGAGTTCCGCATTTCCCCGCATCAGCAGCAGCCCCCCTCGATCTTCGCCACCCGTCCCTGGTGGCGTCCCCCCTCGAAGGGTGTTTCCAGGAACAATTTGAGGTAGTATTCCGCCTTGAGCGGATCCGTCAGCCGCTGACCGAAGGCGATGGCGTTCGCGTCGTTGTGCTGGCGGGCGAGGGTTGCGTGCTCCGGGGAAGTGACCAGCGCGCAACGGAGGCCGGGATGGCGGTTGGCCGTGATGCTCATTCCGATGCCGGACCCGCAGACCAGCACCAGCCGCTCCCATTGATCCATGCCCTGCGCCGCCCGGTGCGCGAAATCCGGGTAGTCCACCGAGAGCGAACCGTCCGTCCCGAAGTCCACCACCTCGTGCCCCTGTTCCCGGGCCCACGCCTTCAGCCGCTCCTTCAGATCGAACCCCGCATGATCGCTGGCAAACCCGAGCCTCACGGAACACCTCCTCTTTCCATGCTCCAGCCTACATGCTGACGCCCTTCCTCCAGTACCGCCCCCAGGACCGGGGCTTCCTCCTCTGCCTGCCGGAGGCTGTGGGCCCCGCAGAATGGACCCGGGCCCTGCGGGCCCTCCCGGGCGACCTCCAGGGCCGGGAGCGCCTCACGCCCGCCAAGGCCCAGATCTTCCTGCCCGAGGGCGCCCTGGTGGAGATGCACGCGGTGCCCCTCCGCTGGCAGCGGGCCTACCCCTGGCTCTCGTCCCTCGCGCAGAAGCCCGGCAACGCCGGACCCTCGCTGCGCTACTGGGGCACGGCCCTGCGCCTGCTCCAGTCCCTGGTGGTCCGCGGGGCCCTGCTGCCCCAGCTGGATACCGCCTCCAGTCCCTGGCGGGCCCGCTGGGGGGTGAGCCTCACCAGCCCGGCTGACCGTTCCTCCCTGCGCCAGCTGGCCGAGGCCATGCCCCCGGCGGCCCGGGCCTTCCCCGAGACCGATCTGTGGGCCTTCACCAAGACCGTCCCCCTCGGCGAGCTCGACGCCTTCGACATCGAGGACGACGCGGCCCTGCCTCCGCCCCCCGAGCGCGTGCTGTCTGCCTTCGTGGAGGACGGCGCCGACTTCCTCATGCGCTTCGTGGCAGGCGGCCTCCGGGCCGGCGACGACCCCAGGCTGGGCCTCATCCACCGCCTGCGCGGCCACAAGCGTGACCGCCTCCCCTGGGACGACCGGCTGATGGTGGCCCTCTCCCACCAGCTGCCGGAATTCCCCACCACGGGCGTCACCGAGCGCACCCTGGGAGAGCAGCTGGAGCAGTGGAGCGAAGGCGCCCGCCCCCAGTGGGTGCGCCCCAGCCTCCGGCTGGAGGCCCCCCCGGTCCCCGCGGGCGGGAGGGAGGCCTTCGAGGAGGCGGATCGCCTCGCCGAGGAGGGATGGATCCTGAGGGTGGGCCTGGAGACGGAGGCGGGCACGGGCATCGGCGTGGCCCAGCTCTGGGAACCCTCCACGCTTACAATGTACAGGGAGAAGCTGGATGAGCTGGCTCTAAGAAAATTCAAAATGGATGCCATTGACAAGGCCCCAGAGTTGGATAAATGGAAATCCTTCCTGGAGAGATTATCCAATCCAAGGGAGAGTGTTAATATCGCATTAGTTGGAAAATATGTTGAATTACAGGATTCTTACAAGTCAATACTGGAATCATTTATTCACGCCGGAGCACAGAACGAATGCAAGGTAAATGTTCACTCCATACACAGTGAGTATGTCAATGATCAGAATGTTGCCGAGAAGCTCTCAGGAATGGATGGTATTCTTGTTGCGCCGGGATTTGGAGAAAGAGGTATTGAAGGCAAGATTACTGCTGTAAAATTTGCCAGAGAGAATAAGATTCCTTTCTTGGGAATCTGCCTTGGCATGCAAATGGAAGTGATTGAGTATGCAAGGAAT
>DAIDKC010000111.1 GCA_027451045.1 Holophagaceae bacterium
CCGGTGCGGAGGAGAACGGGGCCCATGGCGGGCCCCGTTCTTCCTCATCGCTCAGCCCCACCTTCTCCGGGCCGCCTGAATGGGAGGATTTCACCGTATGAAGGTGCTCGTCATTGGATCCTCCGGCTTCATCGGCCAGGCCCTGGTGTCCAGGCTTCTGGCCGAGGGGCACGAAGTGGAGGCCTGGGATCGGCGGCTCGGTGAACCCCAGGTCGGCCTGACCCTGCGGACAGTGGATCTGCTCGGTTCCACTCCTCTGCCCTTACCGGAAGGCCGCCCCTGGGACGCTGCCTACCACTTGGCTGCCCATGCGGTGCCCGGCATCACCTGGACGCGGTCCCTGGTGATGGAGAACCTCACCATGACCGCCCGGGTGTTCGACCACCTGGCCGAACACGCCCCGGGGTGTCGTGCCATTTTCGCCTCCAGCGCCTTCGTGTATGCCCCGTCGGGCGGCGCGGTCCACGAGGACGCCCTCCTCGGCGCCCTGCATCCCTATGCCCTCTCCAAGCAGTTGGGCGAGGCCTGGGCTCTCAGCCGCCGGGACGACCTCCGCGTCTTCGTGGTCCGGCCCTTCAACCAGATCGGTCCCGGCATGCCCCCGGGTCTCCTGCTTCCGGACCTCCTGGCCCGGATCCAGTCCGGGGAGTCTCCCCTCCAGATGCGGGGACGCAACGACATCCGTGATTTCCTCGACTGGCGCGACGCCATGGACGCCTATCTCGCGTTGCTCACAGTGGATGCCCCCAGCGGTCGCACCTGGAACCTGTGCTCGGGAAGGCCTACCCCCGTCGCGGCCCTTATCCGCGAAGTCCTTGAGGCCCTTCAGCTGAACTCGGAGGTCCATTTCGCGGATCCCGCCCAGACGTCCCTGGTGGGCGATCCGGCCCGGTTGATGGAAGATACTGGCTGGCGCCCGCGACGCAGCCTGCGGGACACGGTCACCGCCATCCTGGAAGCGACCCGCTGATCCCCTGGATCTCATCCGACCCCTAGGTTGGGCATTTGAAATTCATGAGTTAAAATTAATCTTTTATATTTGTTTGGAGTCACCATGACGAAAACGGCCTTGATCACGGGCGTCACCGGACAGGACGGGAGCTACCTGTCCGAGCTCCTCCTGTCCAAGGGCTACCAGGTCCACGGCATCGTGCGCCGTTCCAGCCTGTTCAACACGGATCGCATTGACCACCTGCACATTGGCGAGACGCCCGATCCCAGGTTCCATCTCCACTACGGCGATCTCTCCGACGCCGGCGCCCTGCGCAATCTGCTGGACGAGGTCCAACCCGACGAGGTCTACAATCTGGGCGCCCAGAGCCATGTCCGGGTGAGCTTCGACCAGCCCGAGTACACTGTGGATGTGGTGGGCGTGGGTGTCATCCGCCTGCTGGAGGCCATCCGTAGCTTCATGAAGCACAGCGGCAAGCAGATCCGCTTCTACCAGGCCGGCAGCTCCGAGATGTTCGGCAGCGCCAAGCCTCGGCAGCACGAGGGCACCCGGTTCCAGCCCCGCAGCCCCTATGCCTGCGCCAAGGTCTACGCCCACTACCAGGTGGTGAACCACCGGGAGAGCTACGGCCTCTTCGCCTGCAACGGCATCCTCTTCAACCACGAGAGCCCCCGCCGGGGGGAGACCTTCGTCACCCGCAAGATCACCCGCGCCGCCACGCGCATCAAGCTGGGGCTGCAGGAGAAGTTGTTCCTGGGCAACCTCGAGGCCCGGCGCGACTGGGGTTTCGCTGGCGACTACGTCGAAGCCATGTGGCGGATGTTGCAGCAGGACACGCCGGACGACTACGTGGTGGCCACCGGCGAGAGCATCAGCATCCGCGACTTCCTCGACCTCACCTTTGGGCGCCTCGATCTGGACTGGCAGAGGTATGTAGAGATCGATCCCCGCTATTTCCGCCCCGCCGAGGTGGATCACCTCGAAGGCGATCCCTCCAAAGGCAGGAGGATCCTGGGCTGGACGCCCAAGACCGACATCCGCACCCTGGCCGCCATGATGGTGGATTCCGATTTCAAGCTGGCCGAGAAGGAATTGGTACTGCGGGAGGCCGGTCATGCCGAAGCCCCTCGCGCAGGATACCGTTGATTCGCCTGCCGTTTACGGGGTTCAAATGACCAGTGTTCCTATCACTTCCCCCATTGCCGTGCTCGGCGGATCTGGGTTCATCGGCACCCGGCTCGTGGGTCGCATGGTCGAACTGGGATGGGATCCCCGCATCGGAGACCTTCAGCCCAGCTCAGCCTTTCCAGATCGACACTTCCCTTGCGATGTCCGGAATGCCAAATCCCTCCGCCCTGTCCTGTCCGGCGCGGGGGCCCTCATCAACCTTGCTGCCGAACACAGGGATGACATCCGCCCAATCGCCCGGTACCACGAAACCAACGTGGAAGGGGCCCGGCAGGTCTGTCGGGCCGCCACGGAGGCTGGCATCCAGACCTTGGTCTTCACCAGCAGCGTGGCGGTGTACGGGTTCCAGCCCTTTCCTGTGGACGAATCCGGTCCGTTCGAACCCTTCAATCCCTATGGTGAAACCAAACTGTTGGCCGAAGGTGTCTACCGCACCTGGGCCGAAGAAGACCCCGCCCGCACCCTCGTCATCATCCGCCCTACAGTTGTTTTTGGAGAGGGGAACCGGGGTAACGTCTACAATCTTCTCCGACAGATCGCGTCGGGGCGATTCATGATGGTGGGCCCTGGTACCAACAAGAAATCCATGGCCTATGTGGGAAATGTGGCGGATCTCCTTGTCCACAGCCTGACACTTAGGCCCGGGGTCCACATTTTCAACTATGTGGACACACCAGACATGGACATGAACAGCCTTGTGGCCCTTGTGAATCGGAGTCTGGGTCGGCCTTCACCCGGCCGCTTGCGTATCCCCCTGCCCTTCGCGATGGCCGGAGGGCATATCCTCGATGCTGTAGCCCGGATCACCGGGCGTTCCTTTCCCATCAGTGCGATTCGGGTCCGCAAGTTCAGTGAGAACACCCGATTCGTTTCAGATCGCGTCCGCGCCACTGGGTTTCCCCCCCGCATTCCCCTCGAAGACGCGCTCGCCCGCACCATCCAGTCCGAATTC
>DAIDKC010000112.1 GCA_027451045.1 Holophagaceae bacterium
GACCAGGAGGCCGCGCCCTCCTCCCGGCTGCTGGCGGGGCTTGCCCTCGGGCTGGGCGCCCTGGGGGATTGGAGCTACGGCATCTACCTGCTGCACCCCTTCATGCTGCACCTCGTGGCGCGACACCTTGCGGGGATCGCAGGCTTCGCCGCGGCCCTGCTCCTGGCCGTCCTGGCGGGCGCCCTGGCCCACCGCTGGATCGAGACGCCCCTGGGGAGGCTGGGACGGCGGTGACCCTATTTCGCGGGAGCCGGGGCCTTCGGGTGTCCGGCTTTCGGATGGGCGGCCCCGAGGTGGTGGTAGCGCAGGTATTCCCCGAAGAAGACGGCCATGGTGTCCAGGTGGTCCTTGAACAGCGCGAAGCCGTGGTCCTTGCCCTCGGTGGCCAGGACATCCACGCCGGGGAGCCCCTTCACGGACTGGGCATTCCCGAAGGCCCCCTTGTCGCCCTCGGCGGCCATGACCAGCACGGAGGCACGCCCCTTCAGGATGGCGGACTTGAGCTCATCCGTGGCCTGGTCCCCGAACGCCACGTTGCCCGCGGGGCTGAGGGCCAGGACCGCCACGGGGTGCACGGCGGGCTCGGCGAGGAGGGCCGAGAAGGCGCCCACGCTGGCGCCCGCCAGGCCGATGCGCCGCCCGTCCACCCCGCGCTGCCTGCGGACCCAGGCGGCGACCTCGGCAAGGTCGGCGGGGATGCGGGCGAAGTCCACGGCCTTGGCCGAGGCCGCGAAGTCGTCCGTGACCTTGACCTCGGCCCCGTTCTTCAGGGTGCTCGCCCCATGGCCCCGGAGGTCGAGCGCGAGGGTCCCGATGCCGAGGGCGTGGAGCTTCTCGGCCAGGGGGGCCCAGCCCGAGCGGTCCGATCCGAACTGGTGGGCGAGGATCACCACCGGCACCCGACCCCGGGCGGGGGGGAGGGCCAGCGTGCCCTTGAGGACGAAGCCGTCGGGGGTGGTCACGGACATCTCGGTGGCGACGGGATCCGCGACCCGCGTGGCAGCCTGGACCGGAGCGGCCAGGATCAGGATGGCGAGGGGAGCCAGCAGGGCAGGGCGCATGGGAACCTCGGGTGGATGGGCCGTCATCCTAGCACGTCTGGGCGGGGGCCTTGACGCGGTATAAAGGGAGCGCTCCGCTTCGACGAGGTCCCCATGACAGCTCCCGACACGATCCTCCAGGACACCCGGCGCCGCATGCACGGTTCGCTGGATGCCCTGAAGAAGGAGATGGCCACCATCCGCACCGGCCGGGCCAATGCGAGCCTGCTGGACAACGTGCATGTGGAGTACTACGGCTCCATGGTGCCCCTCAACCAGATGGGCTCCGTCACCGTTCCCGAATCCGGGATGCTGGTGGTGACGCCCTTCGACAAGAGCGCCATCAAGGCCGTGGAGACCGCCATCCTCAAGTCCGAGCTGGGCATCAATCCCTCCAACGACGGCACCGTCATCCGCTTGCCGATCCCCCCCCTCACCGAGGAGCGGCGCAAGGATCTGGTGAAGGTGCTCCACCGCCTCGCCGAGGAGATCAAGACCGGCATCCGGAACATCCGTCGCGATGCCAACGAGGACGTGAAGAAGCTGGAGAAGGCCAAGGACGTCCACCTCTCCGAGGACGCCGCCAAGAAGACCCTGGATGACATCCAGAAGCTCACCGACGCCCACATCAAGGAGGTGGACGAGGCCGTGAAGCACAAGGAAGCCGAGATCCTGAAGATCTGACCCCTGCCGGGGGCCCCGTCGCGGGCGGAGGCAGGCCTCTTGATAGGATGTATGAGGCGGCCGCGGGGTGGATGCCTCATGCCGTATTCCTGCGAGGCCCGATGCCCACGCTGCCCGTCCTAGCCCTGCTCATGCTCGTGGCCCTGATGGCCGGGTTCATTGACGCCATCGTGGGCGGGGGCGGGCTGATCACCGTGCCTGCGCTGATGCTGGGCCTCCCGGCCGGGACGCCGATGCCCACCCTGCTGGGCACGAACAAGCTCATGGCGGCCACGGGGACCACCATGGCCGCCAGCGCCTACCTGCGCTCCAGGACCCTCGCCTGGCGCGAACTGGTGCTCCCGGTGCTGGCCTCCGCCCTGGGCGCCTCCGTGGGGGTCTGGCTGACCTACCGGCTCCATCCGGGCTTCCTGCGCCCCCTCATGCTGGCGCTGCTGGTCGGGATGCTGGCCTTCACCCTGCTCAAGCCCGGCCTTGGGAGCCTCCACGCCCCGCGGTTCGGCCGGGCCCACCAGCGGGGGATGGCGATGGCCATCGCTGTGCTGCTCGGCTTCTATGACGGGTTCTTCGGGCCGGGCACGGGCTCCCTGCTCATCTTCCTGTTCGTGTCCATCCTGGGGTTCGATTTCCTGCGGGCCTCCGCCCTGGCCAAGGCCGTGAACTGGGCCTCCAACGTCACTTCGGTGGCCCTCTTCCTCTGGCGGGGCAGCTGGCTGCCGGGCGTGGCCCTCAGCATGGCCCTGGCCAACGGCACGGGGGGCTGGCTGGGGGTGCGCGTGGCCCTGTCCCGGGGGAGCCGGTGGGTACGGGCCCTGTTCATCGCCGTGGTGTCCATCCTGATCCTGCGGCTGGGCTGGCAGGTGATTGTGCCTGTATCCTGATCCCCGCATGTCCACCTCCCGACCCCGTCCCTTCGGCTGGGACCTCCTGATCCGAGCCGTCCGCTTCTTCTACCTGCTCTGGGGTGGCATGCTCCTCGCCACCCTGGCCTTCTACGGGCGCCTGAGGCCTCCCACGGCCTTCTGGCGCTGGCCCCATGCCTGCCGTCTGGCCACGGGCCCCTGGGGGCGCGCCGTGGCCCTCGGCGTGGGCCTGGTCATGTGCCTCGCTGCCCTCGCGGAGGTCTGGGAACTGGTGGACCGCCTCCTGGTGAGGGTCATGGGGGACCAGGAACACTGATTCGGCTTGGATCCCGGATCCCTTTTGGCGATCCTGGGGGGATGGCCGTGAACCCTTTCCCGGGATCGGGCCATTCAAAGGGCGTGTCTCCGAAAGGCGGTGGTATGGCGCAGGGCAATCGAAACGTGATCCGCGCAGGGCGGAGGCTGGGCCTCGTGCTCCTGCCCCTCGGCTGGGCGGCGATGCCCCTCGTGGCCCAGTCGGTCTCGGTTGCGGCTTCCGACCCTGTGGGCATCGCCCGGAGCGGGGTCGAGGTGGCCTACGGCTACAGCCTCGAGGCAGCCAGCCTCAACCCTGCCCTCCTGGTCGCCGTTCCTGGCCACAAGTCCGCCTACCTGGCGGCAGGAATGGAGTTCCAGTCCGCCCAGGTGAGCCTGGAGTCCAACCAGCAGACCTGGTTCACCTCGGACCGCAACCGCACCATCGGCGGGTTCGGCGCGGCCTGGCACCTCTCCCCGAAGACGACCCTCGGCCTCAAGCTCGACACGCCGTTCGAGCGGCACGGGGCCTTCGCGGCGGACGCGCCCAACCGGTTCTTGGGCGACCAGCTGGACCTCGTGGGGCGCCGGCTCGAACTCCAGTCCGCGTGGGCGCTGACGCCCGGGCTGTCCTTCGGGATCGGCGTGGGAGCCGCCCATTTCTCCTTCCAGTCCGGGACTGTCCTCCGGATGGGCATTCCCCTGGATCCCACCCAGCCCGCCTCCTCCGCCAACGCGGTGGATGGCGTGGCCGAGACGGCGGTGGTCCAGAGCGGCTCCAAGACCGTGCCGAGCTACAGCCTCGGGTTCCGGTGGGCCCTGGACCCCCGATGGACCCTGGGGCTCGTCCACCAGTCAGGGTACCGGGCCGACCTCCCCCTCTCCGCCGGCGATCGCGGCGGGCTCCTCGGGCTCTACGCCAACGATGGCCTGAGCCCGGCCCTGCTGGGGACAGTCAACCGGGCGGACATCCTCATCGGGGCGACCCGTGCGACCGCCGGCCAGGGGCGCCTGGAACTGCCGTCCCAGACCACCTTCGGCATCCGCCAGCGGCTCAACCCCATGATCACCTGGGAAGGCGATGTGCGATGGACGTCCGCGGGCCTGCGGGTCCCCTCGCTGCCGGGGCTGGAGACGCCCTCGGGCCAGGTGGTGTCCCCCGCGGGCTTCGCCCCCGGCAAGGCGCACCTCGGCTTCGGCCTGTCGGCCGAGATCTCCCTCGGGAAGCGCTGGACCGTGCGGGGCGGCACCTTCCTGGACCGCGAGTCCCGGGATGCCGCGAACGTGGAGCCCCTCATGGGAGGCGCGGCCCAGGCCACCTTCTCCATTGGCGCGGGCTACCTGGTCTGGGGGGGGGAGCTCAGCTTCGGCTACCAGTTCCGCCAGGCCCAGGACCAGGACGTGACCGACCTTACGGGGGTCTGGAGCAGTGTCGGCTTCAATCCCGCGGGGACCCGGGCGCGGGTGGAGGGCATGGGGCACCTGTTCGCCATCGGCTACCGGCGGAGTTTCTGAGGTGCGGTTCCTCGGCCCCCACGCCTGCGAGGAGGCGCTGGCCCGAGGGGAACTCCACACGCTCTGGGTGGCGCCTGCCGCCGCGCCCAGGCTGGCCCGGCTGCTGGAAGCGGCCCGCGCCGCCGGCGTGCCGGTGCGGCGTGAGCCTCCGGAGGCGCTGGACCGGCGCGCCCAGGGCCAGCGCCACCAGGGTGTGCTGGGAGAGGGCAATGCCTTCGCCTACGCCCCCTTCGAAGACCTCCTGGCCGGAGTGCCCCGACGCGGCTCCGAGGCCCTCCTGCTGGCCCTGGATGGCGTGACCGACCCGCACAACCTCGGCGCGGTGCTGCGCTCGGCCGCCGCCGCAGGCGTGGACGGCGTGGTGCTCCCGGAGCGCCGGTCAGCGGCGGTCAACGAGACGGTTCTGCGGGCCAGCGCGGGCACCGCCACGCGGGTCCCGGTCTGCCGCGTGGTCAACCTGGGCCGGGCCCTGGATGATCTCAAGGCGGCGGGGGCCTGGGTGTACGGCCTGGCCGCGGGAGAGGGCAGCCGGAACTACCTGGACGAGCCCTTCGATCGCGCCACGGTCCTGGTGATGGGCGCGGAGGGCGAGGGGTTGCACGTGAAGATCCGGGAGCGGTGCGATGCCCTGCTGCACATCCCGATGCCCGGAGGGACGGACAGCCTCAACGTCTCCGCCGCGGCCGCGGTGGCGATCTTCCGAGTCCTGGCGCGCCGCGGCGCCCATGGGGCTTGAACTTTCCCCTTGTGAGGCGTACCAGGCCGTGATACCTTTCGAGTTCCCTGTCAGGAAAGCCCTGCCTCGCAGCGCCCCTGACCCGGAGCCCCGGAAGGAGCTCCGCGGGGTATTCTCGATCCGTTCGCGGGTCGGATCTTGACAAGCCCGTGCAGGGCGACGGACAAGCAATGCCGAGATGGCCGAGTGGTTAATGGCAGCAGACTGTAAATCTGCCGGGCACCGCCCTACGGAGGTTCGAATCCTTCTCTCGGCACCAGTTCCTCTGGTTTCCCGGATGTGCTGGTTGTTTGCCCGAGGCGTTCATGCGGGAATAGCTCAGTTGGTAGAGCGTCAGCCTTCCAAGCTGAATGTCGCGGGTTCGAGCCCCGTTTCCCGCTCCACTCACGATCCGCCTGCGGGCGGACCGGCACGACCCGCCGCCAGGCGGGAAGGTTCAAGGCCCACATAGCTCAGCGGTAGAGCACTTCCTTGGTAAGGAAGAGGTCACCGGTTCAAGCCCGGTTGTGGGCTCCACCCTTCGCACCGTCCCATTCCCATTCCTTCTCTTCCACTCCCAGGAGGTATCCGTGGCCAAAGAGAAATTCGACCGTTCGAAGCCGCACGTCAACATCGGCACCATCGGCCACGTGGACCATGGAAAAACCACGCTGACCGCGGCCATCACCTTCGTGCTGGCGAAGAAGTTCGGCGGCGAGACCAAGTCCTACGACCAGATTGACTCCGCGCCCGAAGAGAAGGCCCGCGGGATCACGATCAACACCGCCCACGTCGAGTACCAGACCGAGAAGCGCCACTACGCCCACGTGGACTGCCCCGGCCACGCCGACTACGTGAAGAACATGATCACCGGCGCGGCCCAGATGGACGGCGCCATCCTCGTGGTGGCCGCCACCGACGGCCCGATGCCCCAGACCCGCGAGCACATCCTCCTGGCCCGCCAGGTGGGCGTGCCCTACATCGTGGTCTTCATGAACAAGGTGGACATCGCCGACCCCGAACTCACCGAGCTGGTGGAGATGGAGATCCGCGACCTGCTGTCCTCCTACCAGTTCCCCGGCGACGAGATTCCCATCATCAAGGGCTCCGCCCGTCTAGCCCTGGATCACGCCGACAACCCGGACCACCCGGATTGCGCCTGCATCCACGAGCTGATGGCCGCCGTGGACGCCTACATCCCCAATCCTGTCCGCGCCATTGACAAGCCCTTCATCATGCCCGTCGAGGATGTGTTCACCATCACCGGCCGCGGCACCGTGGTGACCGGCCGCATCGAGCAGGGCATCGTGAAGGTTGGCGATGAGATCGAGATCGTGGGCCTCAAGGACACCGTGAAGAAGGTCGTCACCGGCGTCGAGATGTTCCGCAAGTCCCTGGACCAGGGCCAGGCGGGTGACAACGCGGGCATCCTGCTCCGCGGCGTGGACCGCAAGGATGTGGAGCGCGGCCAGGTGCTGGCCAAGCCCGGCAGCATCACGCCCCACACCAAGTTCACCGCGCAGGTTTACGTGCTGACCAAGGAAGAGGG
>DAIDKC010000113.1 GCA_027451045.1 Holophagaceae bacterium
GGCCTTGTAGAAGGTGTTGCCCGCCTCCAGGTTCGGGAAGAGCAGGCAGTCGGCATCGCCGGCCACGGGCCCGGTCATGCCCTTGATGCGGGCGGATTCGGGATCAATGGCACCGTCGAGGGCCATGGGGCCGTCCACGAGGGCCCCCTTGATCTGGCCCCGGTCGGCCATCTTCGAGAGCAGCGCCGCCTCGGCGCTGGAGCGGAGCTTGGGCTGCACCGTCTCGGAGGCGGACAGCACGGCCACCTTCGGTGTCTCCACGCCCAGGGCCCTGGCCGTGGCCACCAGGTAGCCGAGGATGGCGACCTTCTCCTTGAGCTCCGGCTCGGGGATCACGGCCACGTCGCCCGCCACGAGCAGCTTGGGGTGCCCGGGGTGCTCCATGACCGTCACATGGCTGAGGATGGCGCCGGGATCCAGCAGGCCCTGGTCCTTCGCGAGGATGGCCTTCATGTACTTCTCGGTGCTGAGGAGCCCCTTCATCAGCAGGTCTGCCTCCCCGAACCGCACCATGGCCACAGCCTTGGCCGCGGCTTCCGAGTCCGTGGCCACGTGGACCATGCGGAAGCGCTCCTTGGGCAGCCCCAGTTCCTGGAGCACGCCCTGCATCACCGGCTCGTCGCCCACGAGGATGGCCTCCACCAGGCCCGCCTCCACGGCGGCGTTCACGGCCTCGAGGGTGTGCGCGTCGTTGGCCCAGGCCACCACAAGGCGCTTGCGCGGGCGGTCCTTCACGGCGCGGAGGAGGTCGTCGAGGCTGTTGATCCGCATGACTGCAACCTGTCAAAGGCGCCGGCGTTCCCGGCGGGTCCGCGAGGAGGGTAGCATCGTCCCCATGGCCGCCTCAGTGAGCTTCCGCACGTTCGCGCCCGGGCACAGGCCATGAACCTCGTGCTGCTCTTCCCCGAGGACCTGGTGGCCCCGGACCGGGCCCGCCTGGCCGGGCGGCGCCTGGCGCACGTGCGGGAGGTCCACCGGGCCGCCGTGGGCGACGACCTGGCCGTGGGCCTGCTGGGCGGGAAGATGGGTCGCGGCCGGGTCCGCCGTCTTGACGGCGAGGCCCTGGAACTGGACCTGGCCCTCGACCAGGACCCGCCCCCCAAGCTGCCGCTCACCCTCGTGATCGCCGTGCCCCGGCCCAAGGTCCTGAACCGGGTGGTGGCCGCCAGCGCCAGCCTGGGCGTGGCCCGGATCGTCCTCGTGAACGCCTGGAAGGTGGAGAAGGCCTACTGGTCGAGCCCCCGCATGGCGCCGGAGAACCTGCGCCAGCAGCTCCTCCTCGGCCTGGAGCAGGCCAAGGACACTGTGCTGCCCGAGCTGCGGCTGGCGCGGCTCTTCCGGCCCTTCGTGGAGGATGCGCTGCCGGTGCTGCTGCAGGGAGGAACAGGCCTCCTGGCGCACCCGGGGGCGGAGCAGGGCCCCCCCCGGGTCCTGGCCGCGCCCCTCACCCTGGCCATCGGCCCCGAGGGCGGTTGGATCGAGGCGGAACGGGCCAGCCTCCAGGGCGCCGGGATGCATCCCGTGGGCCTGGGTCCCCGCATCCTGCGCACGGAAACCGCGCTGGCGGCCCTGGTGGGGCAGCTGGCCCTGCCGTTCCAGGTTCCCTGCACCACGCCGCCCCCCCTTGAGGGCAGATCCTAGCTTTCCGAAATTCGAGCCCAGGTCTTGGCGTCCTGCTGGAGCCTGCCCAGGGCCTCCGGCGCCAGGGCCTGGGGCGAGCGCTTCTCGGCCAGGGCCTCCTGGAGGAGGGTGGCCAGCCAGGCGTACAGGGTGGGGGGCTCCAGGCGCAGGCCTTCCAGCGCCTCCACCACCCGGAGGCGGAGGGGCCAGGGCAGGCGGTCGTTCCAGGCTTCCATGACGTGGGGGTGGAGGCGCTGGAAGGCCGCCTCGTCCATTGGCGGCTCGGGGAAGGCATGGGCCCTGACGAAGGCCTCCGCGGCGATGGCGTGGAGGATGGGCTGCTTCATGGCATCGGCCTTCTCCCCCAGGGCTTCCGCGATGTCCGGATTGGCCATGTCACGAAGGGCTTCGGCCAGGGCGACCTGGAGGGTCGGGGACTGGCCGCTGTGGAGCAGCTCCAGGAGCACGGGGGCGGCCTCCACGGCCCGCAGGGCGCCCAGGACGCTCAGGATGGGCAGGCGGCGGTCCTCCCGTTCGGAACGCTCCAGCTCCGCCAGGAGGTCGGGAGCCAGGGTCCGAAGCTCGTGGGCCGCGATGAACCGGAGCGCCAGATCCCGCTCCTCCGGCCGGGGATCCGCCAGGAGGTTCCGGGCCTGCGTTTCGGGATCGGGGAGGTGCCCCAGGTGGAAAAGAGCGCGCTGCGCGTGGTCGAAGATGGCGTCGTGGCAGGCCTTGAGCAGGGCGGGCCGGAGGGCCTCCTCGAGGCGCTCGCCCAGGGTCTCCAGGGCCGCCAGACGGATGATGCGGTCCGAATGGTCGAGCAGGAGGTCCAGTCGCGCCTGATCCTCCGGTGTGACGAGGAGCGCGAGGGCCCGGGCCACCCCTTCGCGGCCCGTCTGCTCCTCCACGATCTCCTCGAGCAGGGGGACGATCTCGTCGGGGGCGATGCAGCCCCCCTGGACCATGGCGGCCAGGCCCTCGGCCGCGGCATCAATCCCGTAGCCCAGGCGCCGGGCCCGCAGATGCAGCTCGTCACCCGCTTCCCGGAGCTTGGCGGCCACCTTCGCCGCCTTGCCTTCCAGGACGAGGGGCTGGAGTTCCACGAGGAAGGTTCGGAAGGCGCCATCGGGCCCGTCGGCCGGAAGATCGTCCAGGCGGGCCAGGACGGCCTCCCGCATGGCCGGTACGGTCAGGAGCCTGAACTCCGCCAGGACGCCCTTCAGGGTGCGATCCTCCAGGGCTTCGGCGTGGGCTTCCGCCAGGAAGTCGGCCAGGAAGGCTGCGGAATCCTGGGTCTGGATCCCCGTGATCAGGCGAAGGGCGTGGCGGAAGATCAGGAGGTCGGGGTGACGCAGGGCCAGCTGGAGGGGAGGCAGGCTCTCCGGGGTCACCAGCTCCGTGAGGCGATGGGCCGCCTCGTTGGCCGCCGTGGGGTTCTGGCTGCCTTCCAGGAGACGCCCCAGGTGGAAGCGGAAGGCCTCCGCGGGATCGGTCCGGGCCAGCACGTCGGCCACCTGCTCCTGGAACTGGGGTGTGGCGCGGATCACGGAGATCTCCTGGAGCGCCTGGAGAGCCGCTTCGGAGGGGATGCGGCCCAGGGCCTCAGTGCCCGTCCGGAAGACCTCGAAATCCAGTTCGTGGCGCAGGATCCGGTCGAGGATCGGAACCCACTCGGGCCACGTATGGTAGTAGGCGGCTTCAGCCACCAGGAGCCGGAGGGCCCGGGGGGCCGTGGGGCGGAGGGCCCGGCCTGCCAGTTCCTCCACCACGGAGGGACCTGCAGCCTGGACCATCCGGAAGAAGGCGATCAGGTGCCCGCGGTCGGTCTCGTCGAAGTGGTCGAGCAGGGTTCGGAACGGATCGAGCGCGAGTGTGGCCATGCCCTCTCTTCGTCCCGGATCCGGCCCCGCATGACCCCCGTACGGATTCCGCGGGAGTTCAGAGCCCGGCCTGCTGCGCCAGGACGTGATCGTTGATCAGGCCCTGCACCAGCGGCGTGATGGCCGTGAAATCCACACCCACCAGAACATAGCCACTCGTCTTTCCCGGGACCTTCCCGAGCACCCGCACCACCACGCCGTCGAGGGGGACAGGCGGAATGTCGGGATGTTCCATGCAGATCCCCTGCAGGAGGGAACCGGATTCGAGGTTCGCCGCTTCCGCCATCTGGACTTCCAGGCCGCAACCGCAGGCGCTCAGGTTGGCCAGGCGGGCGCTCTGGACATCCTGTCCCCCATGGCTGAATCGGACGCCGTAGGGCTTTCCCGCGGTGCTCAGGCGGGCGAATCGGCGGCGGTCGGCTTCCTCGGGCATGGCTCCTCCAGGGCATCCTCATGTCCCATCGGCCCGCCTGGCCGCGCTCTGAAGGGCCGTCCGGCGAGGTTCAGGGGCGACGCGCTATGCTGGCGGAGGGTCCTGGCCTCCGGAAGGCCAGGGCCCGCGTGCGAAGGTGGTGGCATGGCGGAGAAGCGGAGCTGGAAGCGGCGCCTGGTCAGGCTGTTGCTCTGGATCGCCGCGGGGTTCGTGCTGGGGACCAGCGGCCTGGTGCTGGTGTTCCGCTTCGTGCCCGTGGGGGTCTCGGCATTGATGATCGAGCGGCGGATCGAGGCCTGGTCAGCGGGACGCCCCTACCGGGCCCGGCACCGCTGGGTGCCCCTGGACAGGATCTCGCCGAATGTGGGACTGGCGGTGATTGCGGGCGAGGACCAGACCTTCCCCGAGAATTGCGGATTCGACTGGAAGGCCATCGAACGTGCCTACATCCACAACGAGCACAGCCGGCACAAGCGCGGCGCCTCGACCATCTCCCAGCAGACGGCCAAGAACGTCTTCCTGTGGGATTCCCGCTCGTGGGTGCGCAAGGGTTTCGAGGCCTGGTTCACCCTGCTGATGTCCGCCGAGTGGCCGAAGCGCCGGGTTCTCGAGACCTACCTGAACAGCGTGGAGTTCGGCGACGGCATCTACGGCGTGGAGGCCGCCTCCCGGATCTATTTCGGGAAGCCCGCCAGCCGCCTCACGCCCGAGGAGGCGGCGCTGCTCGCGGCGGTGCTGCCCAATCCCCACAAGTTCCATGTGAACGCCCCCAGCCCCTACGTCCGCACTCGCCAGGCCTGGATCCTGCGCCAGATGCGCCAGCTCGGCGGTGTGGCGGTCGTGAAGGACGTCGAAGCCGGTGCCCGCTGATTCGCTGAAGTTTCCAGTCTCCTGGCATCAGGGCGGGGATCTTACGATTGCTGACATGAGGGTTGGCAGCCTCGGCTCGCGGGGTAGAATGGGCCAGCCTTGAGGAGACCCACCATGAAGACCCCCGTTCGCGTGGCCGTCACCGGCGCTGCCGGCCAGATCGGATACAGCCTGCTCTTCCGCATCGCCAGCGGCGCGATGCTCGGGGATGACCAGCCGGTGATCCTCCAGCTCCTCGAGATCACGCCGGCCCTCAAGGCCCTCCAGGGCGTGGTGATGGAGCTCAACGACTGCGCCTTCCCGCTGCTCGCGGGCATCACCACTTCCGACGATCCCATGGTGGCCTTCAAGGATGCGGACTACGCGCTGCTCGTGGGCGCCCTGCCGCGCAAGGCCGGCATGGAGCGCAGCGATCTGCTCTCCGCCAACGGCGGCATCTTCAAGCCCCAGGGCCAGGCCCTGAGTGAGGTCGCCAGCCGCAACGTGAAGGTGCTGGTGGTCGGCAACCCTGCCAATACCAACGCCCTCATCGCGCTCTCCAACGCCCCCAAGCTCAAGCCCACCCAGTTCCACGCCATGGTGCGCCTGGACCACAACCGGGCCGTTTCCCAGCTGGCCGAAAGGCTCGGAAAGCCCGTCACCGCCATCAAGAAGATGACCGTCTGGGGCAACCACAGCACCACCCAGTACCCGGACATCTACCACGCGGAGGTGGAGGGGAAGAACGCCTACGCCCTGGTCAACGACCACGCCTGGTACGAGAAGACCTTCATCCCCACCGTCGCCAAGCGCGGCGCCGCCATCATCGAGGCCCGCGGGCTCAGCAGCGCGGCCAGCGCGGCCAACGCCGCCATTGACCACATGCGCTCCTGGGCGCTCGGGACCCCGGAGGGCGACTGGACCAGCATGTCCCTCTATTCCGATGGCAGCTACGGCGTGCCCCAGGGCCTGGTCTACGGCTTCCCGGTCACGGTGAAAAACGGCCAGGTGGAGATCGTGAAGGGCCTGGACATCAACGAGTTCAGCCGGGCGAAGATGGACGCCACCGCCAAGGAACTGGAGGACGAGCGGCAGGCCGTGCGCCAGCTCGGGCTCGTCAAGTAACTGCGCTTGCACCCTACGTGGGAAAGGCGGGGAAGGATCCCCGCCTTTTCCGTGTAGGGTGTCTCCCACCCCCGCGTTGAGCCTTCGCCAGAGCCAAGGGGCCAGAGCGTCCGGCATCCGATGGGCGCGCCCCGCCGCCCATGGCGTGACAAATCCATGAGCCTATCTTCGGACCGGATCGGAGGTGGATCATGGCGGAGACCCTCGAACGGCGTCACACCTGGAGCCGCATCATCGGGGTCGAGCGGCGGCAGGCACCCTTCCACTACCTTCACGGGCAGCCGCTGCCGGACCCCACCCGCCTGGAGGATGAGGACTTCGAGCGGGCGGTACGGGAGCGGGAGGAAGACAAGCAAATCGCACGAAGTCACGGCGATGCTGGGGACGATTCAGGCCCTTCCCGGTAGGGTTTGTCCCGCTCTCGGAGGCATTCCCGGGGGAGAAAGGACGATCCAGCCCTAGTGATTTCGGAGGATCTTGTCCGGTCATTTGCGTGACTTATATTGAGTCCGAGTCTGCTATGCCTGGGACCCAGGAGGGGATCTTGTGACACTCCGACAAGGCCCGATGGAGGCACCACCGGGCGACCGCCTCGATCCGGGAGGGTCTGGGAAGGTGCCCACCCGGCTCACCCGAGTTTTGCGGGAACTGGAGAATTTCAAGCGGGCCCTGGATGAGCACGCCATCGTCGCCGTCACCGACGCCCGGGGGCGCATCACCTACGTGAACGACAAATTCTGCGCCATCTCGCAGTATCCCAGGGAGGAACTGCTGGGCCAGGATCACCGGATCATCAATTCGGGCCACCATCCCCGCATCTTCATGACCCAGCTCTGGAAGACGATCCTGGCGGGGCAGGTGTGGAAGGGGGAGATCAAGAACCGCGCGAAGGATGGGAGCTTCTACTGGGTAGATACGACCATCGTGCCCTTCATTGGCGAAGACGGGAGGCCCGAGCAGTTCGTGGCGATCCGGGCTGACATCACCCAGCGCAAGGAGGCGGAGGACGCCCTGCGGCAGTCCCAGAAGCTGGAAAGCCTGGGGGTGCTGGCGGGAGGGATCGCCCACGACTTCAATAACCTGCTCACCACCATTCTCGGCAACGCGAACCTCGGCTCGATGCACCTGCCTCGGGAAAGCCCGGCTCTGCCCTACCTCAATCAGATCGAACAGGCCACGCTGAAGGCTGCGGACCTCACCCGCCAGCTGCTGGCCTATGCAGGGAAGGGGCGGGTGCAGGTGGTTGACGTGGATCTGAATCGCCTGGTGACGGAGATGACGCAGCTCCTCACCGTCTCCATTTCGAAGAAGGCGGTGGTGCGCTACGACCTCGCCTCAGAATTGCCGCAGATCTCCGCGGACCCTTCACAGATGCAACAGCTCGTCATGAACCTCGTCACCAACGCATCCGAGGCCATCGGCGAGGAGGTCAGCGGCCTCATCACGCTGCGGACCGGCGTACAGGCCGTGGACGAGGCCACAAACGTGGGGCTGCTGCCGGCCCTCCCCCTGACTCCGGGAACCTACGTGACGCTGGAGGTGAGCGACACGGGCTGCGGCATGACTTCGGAAGTGCGGGAGCGCATCTTCGATCCCTTCTTCACCACCAAGTTCACGGGTCGCGGCCTGGGCCTCTCCGCCATGCTGGGGATCCTGCGGAGCCACCACGGCAGTCTCAAGGTCTACAGCGAGTCCGGACGGGGTTCCGTCTTCAAGCTGTTCTTCCCTGCCCACATCCAGCATGGGGACGAGAGCCCTCCCCGCCCAGCCGGCGCCACATGGCGAGGGCATGGGGTGCTCCTGGTGGTGGACGATGAGCCTTCGGCCCGAAGCGTGGCACGGGGCCTGGCCGAGGCCTTCGGCTTCCAGGTCCTGGAGGCGGCGGATGGGCAGGAGGCTCTGGGCCTGTTCGAGCTGCGCCACCAGGAACTCGTGGCCGTCCTGATGGACCTGACCATGCCTCACCTGGACGGGCGCCGGGCCTTCCTCCGCATGCACGAGATTGATCCATCCATACCCGTGGTGATGACCAGTGGCTACAGCGAGGAGGATGTGGTGGCGGACTTCCTGGGGCGCGGCCTGGCGGGCTTCCTCGCGAAGCCCTACCAGAGCGGCCAGTTCCTGGCTGTTCTGAAACGAGCCATCGCCTCCCCTGCGCCCCCCTCCTAGGCGGCGCCTTCGACCTCCGGCGGGATCACACGGTTCCACAATGCCGTGTGGGCGATCGGTTGGCCCTCCGGCATCGCGGAACCGAGGATGGAAAAGGGGAGTGGGTACCCCGGCTGGGCAGGGGCCGGAGAAGGACAATGCCCCTTGTCGTCTGTCTTGACAGTGGAACAGGTCGGCGACACAGTGGCGGCTTACCTGGGTTTTCATGCCGCGCGTATCCTTCACACGCAACCTCCAGCGCCATGTGGCCTGCCCCCCGTGCACGGTGGACGGGTGGACTGTGCGCGAGTGCCTGGATGCCGCCTTCGATCTGTACCCTCTGGCTCGGGGCTACGTGCTGGACGAGCACGGCGTCCTGCGCCAGCACATGGCCATCTTCGTGGACGGGGAGCCGGTCGGGGACCGGCGGACCCTGGGGGATGTCGTCTCCGAGCAGGCGGAGATCTTCGTCATGCAGGCCCTTTCAGGAGGTTGACGATGTCCGATCAGCTGCTGGTGTCCACCCGCAAGGGACTCTTCAGCGCCCGGCGGACCGGGCGGGGCGTCTGGGATCTCGATTCGGTGGCCTTCCTGGGGGACAACGTGTCCCTGGCCATGGCGGATCCCCGGGATGGCGCCTGGTACGCCGCCCTGGACCACGGCCACTTCGGCGCCAAGCTGCACCGCTCCCGCGATCGCGGCGCCACCTGGACCGAGATCGGCGTGCCCGCCTATCCCACCCCGCCCGAGGGCCACGTGGAGAAGGACTTCCTGGGCCGCGAAATCCCCTGGCGGCTCATCCGCTTCTGGGCCCTCACGCCGGGCCTGGCCTCCCAGCCGGGCCTGCTCTGGGCGGGCACCATCCCCGGCGGCCTCTTCTGGAGCGAGGACCACGGCGACACCTGGCAGCTCGTGGAACCCCTCTGGCACATGCCGGAGCGCCGCAAGTGGGCCGGCGGCGGCGCGGAGGCGCCGGGCCTCCATTCCATCTGCGTGGATCCCCGCGACGGCAATCGGGTGGCCGTGGCCATTTCCAGCGGCGGCGTATGGATCACGGAGGATCGGGGGAGGACCTGGACGGCCCACACGAAGGGCATGCGGGCGGACTACGCGCCCCCCGAGCTGGTGGAGGCGCCCGAATCCCAGGATCCCCACCACATGGTGCAGTGCCCCGGGGCGCCGGATGCCTACTGGATCCAGCACCACAACGGCATCTTCCGCAGCACCGATGGCGCCATGACCTGGACCGAGATCACCGGCGTGAAGCCTTCGGTCTTCGGCTTCCCGGTGGTGGTGCATCCGAAGGATCCGGATACCGCCTGGTTCGTGCCCGCCCTCAAGGATGAGCGCCGCATTCCTGCCGAGGGCCGCGTGGTGGTGAACCGCACCCGGGACGGCGGCCGCACCTTCGAGACGCTCCACCGCGGCCTGCCCCAGGCCTGGGCCTACGACCTGGTGTACCGCCATGCGCTGGATCTGGATGCCAGCGGCGAACGGCTGGCCTTCGGCTCCACCACCGGCTCCGTCTGGATCAGCGAGAACGGGGGGGACGACTGGCTCACCCTCGCGGAGCACCTGCCGCCGGTCCATGCCGTGCTGTTCGTGTGAGGGCCCTCCAGGGCTACACCTTCCCCTCCAGCACCCGCAGCACCATCCCGGGCTGGTTCCGGAGGAAGGCCTCCCGGCGCGAGGCGGGAATCACCGCCAGGAGGCAGGTCTCCTCGGCCACGGCCGTGGCGTCCTGGGGGCGGTCGCGCAGATAGGCCTCCAGGCCCAGGAACCCCTCTGGCAGATCACGGGCTGCCAGCACCTCGGTGCCCTTCGGTCCCTCCAGGCGCACCATGCCCATGGCGAGCTGGAAGAGGGGAGATCGCTCCCCGGCCCGGAAGATCAGCTCGCCCGGCTGGACCAGGCGCCGCTCGGTCCCGAGGTCGAAGCGGCCCCGGAGATCCCGCAGGGTGTCGTTGGCCTCCTGGAGGCGGCGCGTGAACTGCTGGCAGAGCAGGCGGGTGAGGGCGGGGAAGCCGTCCATGATGGCGTCCAGGTGGGCCGGCTCCAGGCGGAGCACCTGGCAGGCGCCCACCGCCCGCACGGTGGCCGTGCGGCGCTGGGCCCCGAAGTAGGCCATCTCTCCCACGATGCAGGGGTGTTCCGGGGCGCACTCCAGGTGGGCCAGGGGACGCTGGGCGCCTTCCGGCTCCAGGTGCTCCACCACCAGGCCGCCCTTCAGGACGATGAACACGGCCTGGGAGGTCTCGCCTTCCACCACCAGCCGCTCGCCATCCCGGTAGCGCAGGGGGGTGATGTCCGGGCAGAGGTCCAGCAGCTCGGGGATCTCCGAGTCGGGATCCAGCGCCAGCTTCGCAGGCTCAAGGGGTTCGGGCATGGGCGCTCCTGGAGGCTGCATCGGCTCGGGGCGGCCCGGACCTGAAGACCTTCGCCCTGCGGTCCGCCGGGCCCCCGCGGTACCCTGGAGGATTCACCCGGGGCGGACCCTCCGCCCCCTGATCCGGCCGACCATGATCTCCTTCGCCAACGTCAGCAAGCAGTACGGCAAGCAGGTGCTCTTCATTGATGCCAGCTTCCAGCTCAATCCCGGCGAGAAGGCCGGCCTGGTGGGCCCCAATGGGGCGGGCAAGTCCACGCTCTTCCGCATGATCCTGGGCGAGGAATCCGCCGACGACGGCGTGGTGAGCCTGCCGAAGAAGCTCACCCTCGGTTGCTTCCGGCAGGAGGTGGATGAGATGGCGGGCCGCTCCGTGCTGGATGAGGCCATCGCCGGCAGCGGGCGCCTGGGCGACCTCCACCATGAGCTGGCGGACCTGGAGCACGGAATGGCCGATCCCGACCGCGCCGACGAACTGGAGGCCATCCTGGAGCGCTTCGGCCACGTGCAGGAGGAGTACCAGCACCTGGGCGGCTACGAGCTGGAGGCCCGCGCCCGCGCCTGCCTGCAGGGCCTGGGCTTCGAGGACGGCCAGATTGACGGCGACGTCGGGGCGCTGTCCGGCGGCTGGAAGATGCGCGTGTCCATGGCCAAGGTGCTGCTCGGCAACTTCGACGTGCTGCTGCTGGACGAGCCCACCAACCACCTCGACATCGAGAGCATCCTCTGGCTGGAGCAGTTCCTGAAGGCCACGCCGGCCACCCTCCTCATGACCAGCCACGACCGCGACTTCATGAACCGCATCGTGTCGAAGGTGCTGGAGATTGATGGCGGCGACATCGTCACCTACTCCGGCAACTACGACTTCTACGTGAAGGAGCGGGAGACCCGCGAGGCCAACCAGGAGGCCGCCTACGCCCGGCAGCAGGCGAAGCTGGCCAAGGAGCAGCGCTTCATCGAGCGGTTCTCCGCCCACGCCGCCAAGGCCGCGCAGGTGCAGAGCCGCGTGAAGGCGCTGGAGAAGATCGAGCGCATCGAGCCGCCCAAGAAGCGCCGCGTCGTGAAGTGGGATTTCCGCATCCCCGGCCGCTCCGGCGACGATGTGCTGATGATGTCGGGCGTGGCCAAGCGCTACGGCGCCCGCACGCTGTACGACGGCTTCGACTTCCACATCCGGCGCGGCGAGCGCTGGTGCGTCATGGGCCGCAACGGCGCCGGCAAGTCCACGCTCCTGAAGATGGTGGCGGGCGCGCTGGCGCCGGATGCCGGCGAGGTGAAGCTGGGCGCCAGCCTCAAGCTGGGCTACTTCGCCCAGCAGAGCCTCGACCTGCTGGATCCCGAGCTGACGGTGCTGGAGCAGCTGCAGAAGGACTTCCCCCTCGAAGGTCTGGGCGTGCTGCGGAACCTGCTGGGCGCCTTCCAGTTCAGCGGCGACGAGGTGGACAAGCGCATCCGGGCGCTGTCGGGGGGCGAGAAGTCGCGCCTGGTCATGGCCCGCATGCTCTTCGACCCGCCCAACTTCCTCGTGCTGGACGAGCCCACCAACCACCTGGACCTGGCCACCAAGGAGATGCTCGTCGAGGCCCTCAAGGACTTCGAAGGCACCCTCCTCTTCGTGAGCCACGACCGCGCCTTCCTCCGCGGCCTCGCCACCCGCGTCCTCGAACTCGGCGGTGAAGAACACCCCGGCCCCATCCCCTACCTCGGCACCTACGCCGAATACGTCGAGAAGACCGGGCGAGAGGCCCCGGGCGTGCATAACTGAGTCAGGGCTATAAGGATCTCCACGAAGGGCACGAAGGGAAGATGAGAGCACGAAGAAAGGAAAAGGGCGGGATTGGTC
>DAIDKC010000114.1 GCA_027451045.1 Holophagaceae bacterium
TGGTCATCTTGATCAGGCTGAAGATCTTGTGGCTCATGCCACAGATGCGGAGCTCCCCTCCCTTGTTCTTGATGGAGGTGAAGCAGCCTACCAGCTCACCCACACCCGAGGAATCCAGGTAGCTGACCTTGCTGAAATTGATGATGATCTTGCGGTGGCTGTTGGCGAGGGCGGTGCGCACGGCCTCCCCCAGTTCCTGGTCCCCATCCCCGAGGGTGATCTTGCCTTCTGGAGCCAGGATGAAGACGTCGTCGTGTTGGCGGCTGCTCATGATCATGGGGACCTCGCGGTGGAGGGGGCCAGTGTAGCAAGGGGGCGGGACCGGGGGACAAGAGGCTTCCGGCATGGGCCCTGCATGGGGAAGGGCGGAGGCCGGGTCCACCGGGCTCAATCTGCAGGGCAGACCCATGTTCGATCTCGTCAGCGGCGACCCCATGATCCAGATGATGGATCGCAGCATGACCCTGGCTTCCCAGCGGCAGGCCCTCATCGCGTCCAACCTGGCCAACATTGACACCCCCGGCTACCACACCCGGGACTTCAGCTTCGAGGCAGCCCTGAAGGCCTCCCTGGCCGACGAGAGTGGGCAACAATCGCCCTCCGAACTGGCCCGGACGAACCCGATGCACTTCCAGGCCGTGCCTGACAGCGGCCTGCCCACGGGCACCGACAGCAGCGATAGCCTGCAGCCGGATGCGGAGCGGAACGACGGGAACGACGTGAGCCTGGACCGGGAGGACATGCTGCTTGCCCGCACCCAGATCACCTACCAGAACGCCTCCAATTTCATGCAGCTGGAGCTCCGGAAGCTCTTTTTCCTCATCCGCGACGCGGAAGCCCACTAGGAGCCGCCATGAGCATCAACCAGATCTTCGACATCGCCGGGTCGGGACTTTCGGCGCAGCGGCTCCGGGTCGAGCTCATCGCCTCCAACATCGCCAACAGCGAGACCACCCGGACCCCGGAGGGCGGCCCCTTCCGCCGCCGGGAGGCGGTCTTCCAGGCCCAGGACCAGGGATTCGGGGATGCGCTGGCCGCCACCGGCGTCAAGGTGGTCGGCATCCGCGCCAGCCAGGCCCCGTTCCCCACGCGCTACCAGCCGGGCAATCCGGATGCGGATGCCAACGGGATGGTGAAGTACCCCAACGTCAATCCGGTCTCCGAGATGGTGGATCTCACCGAGGCCTCCCGCAGCTACCAGGCGGATGTCGCGGTGGTCCGGGCCGCCAAGGGGATGGCCGCCTCCGCCCTCGAGATCCTCCGGGTGCAGTAGCGATGTCGGATTTTCGACTGGCGCGGCGCGCCCCCCGGCCTGATTGTTGATCGAGTCCCACCTTCGAGCCTCTGCCATGGACCCCCTGACTTTCGCCCCGATCCTCCCCCCCACGCCCGTCACGGATGCCGGCGGGGCGGCCTCTGCTGGTGCCTCGGGGGACGTCTCCTTCGGAGATCTGCTGAAGCAGGCCCTCCAGGAAGTGGACCAGGCCCAGGTCCAGGCCGAGGGAGAGGCACGGAACTTGATGACAGGCGAGAGTGCAGACATGCACACGGCCATGCTGGCAGTCCAGAAGGCCGATCTCAGCTTCCAGATGATGATGGCCGTGCGATCCAAGCTGATCGACGCCTACAACCAGGTCATGCGCATGCAGATGTAGCGCTGGCGGGGTTCCCGGGCACGGCCTCTGCCTGACGGGGACCGCCCATGGCCGGGGAAAATCGCCTCGCTGACCAGTTCGCCAACGCCTTCAAGGGGATGAGCCCCACCCAGCGGATCATGGTGGCCGCCATTTCCATGACAGTGCTGCTGGCCCTGGCGGGGCTGGGGCTCTGGGCGACCTCGGAAGGCAAGGGGGTCCTGGTCTCCAACGCGTCCCCCCAGGACGCCAGCGCCATCGTCGCCCAGCTCGACAAGATGCAGGTGCCCTACCAGCTGAGCTCCGACCAGCGGACCATCATGGTCCCGGAGAGCAAGGTCGGGCCCCTCCGTCTCAAGTTCGCGGGGGACGGGCTCCTGTCAGGGGACAACCTCGGCTACGAGAAGCTCGAGAGCGCGGGCATCGGGACCACGGATTTCGCCCAGCGCGTGATCGCGAGGCGAGCCATGGAGGCCAGCCTCGCCAAGACCATCAAGTCCATCCGGCAGGTCGCGGATGCCACGGTCCACATCACGCCGGCCAACGACAGCCCCTTCCTCACCGAGAAGGAGGATGCCAAGGCCAGCGTCCTCCTCAAGCTCCGGGGCACCCAGCCGCTCCCGGACGAGAACACCCTGGCCATCGTCAACCTGGTGGCCGCCAGCGTCGAGGGGCTCAAGCCCCAGAACGTGGTGGTCATTGACCAGTACAGCCGCATCCTCTCCCGCACCGGGGAGGATCCCATGATCGGGGCGAGCGACGCCCAGAAGAAGGCGGCCCGGGAGGAGGAGGCCCACCTGGTGCGCCAGGTCACGGACCTGCTGGAACCCGTCGTGGGGCTCGGCAAGGTCCGGGTCACGGCCCACGTGGACCTCGACTTCGACAAGGTGAAGGTGAACTCGGAGACCTACGATCCCCAGGGCCAGGTGGAGCGCAGCGTCCAGCAGAAGGAGGAGAAGGTCCAGAAACGGGAGGCCGGGGCCGGCGTGCCGGGGACGGCCAGCAACGTGGCGCCGGCCAATGCCGGCGCATTGCCGGGCAACGTCCTCGAATCCTCCGACAAGAAGGAGACCACGACCAACTACGAGATCAGCCGGACAGTGCGTTCGGTGGACCAGGCGGTGGGGGACGTCAAGCGGCTGAGCCTGGCGGTGATCGTGGACGATGCTTCCGTGTGGACCAAGGACGCCAAGGGCAACCCCGTGCTGAAGCAGGTCCCCCGCAGCGCCGACGAGATGAAGTTGATCCGGGACCAGGTGGCCGCCGCCGTGGGCATCCAGCCCAAGCGCGGGGACGACCTGACGGTCGCGAACATCGCCTTCGCCCTGCCCCAGCAGAATCCCCAGGAGGCCGCGGAAGTCCGGCGCCAGTTCTGGATTGACCTCGCCCGTCAGTTCGCCCCGACCTTGATCTGGGGTGCCCTGGGACTCATCGTGTTCTTCCTGGTGGTGCTGCCCATGCTCAAGCGCATCTCTGCCGCCCTGAACCGTCCCGTCCCCCTCCGGGTCGCCTCCGAGGAGGGGGAGGGGGTCGTGCCCCGGAAACCCACCCCCGTCCGCTCGATGGCGGAGATCGAGGCCGAGATCGAGGCGGATCTCAACGCCGAGGGCGCGATGACGGCGCCCGAGGCCCGCCGGCGCGAGGTGATCCGCAAGCGGCTCCAGGAGAACGCCCAGGAGGATCCGGAGACCATGGCCTCCCTGGTGCGCTCCTGGCTGCTCGAGGACGGGAGGTAGGCCGTGTCCAAGCTCACCGGCATGCAGAAGGCCGCCGTCCTGATGGTCTCCCTGGGGGACGACACTGCCGCGAACATCTTCAAGTATCTGGAAGAGGAAGAGATCCAGACGATCTCCCGGGAGATCGCCATCACCAAGCACGTGCAGCCGGAGCAGGCGGAAGAGGTCATGGAGGAGTTCCACACCATGGCCCAGGCCCGCAGCTACATCAGCCAGGGCGGCATCGAGTACGCCAAGAAGCTGCTCATCAAGTCCGTGGGGCCGGAAGTGGCCCGCAAGATCATTGACCGGCTGGTGAAGGCCCTGGAATCGAGCGCCGGGTTCACGAGCCTGGAGCGCGCGAACCCCCAGCAGCTCTCGAAGTTCATCCAGAGCGAGCACCCCCAGACCATCGCCCTCAGCCTGGCCCACCTCAACGCCTCCCAGGCCGCGGAACTCATCTCCAGCCTGCCCGAGGCGCTGCGCAGCGACGTGGCCATGCGCATGGCGAGCCTCCAGGAGATCAGCCCCGAGGTGGTGCGGCGCATCAGCATGATCCTGGAACAGAAACTGGAGGCCCTGGGCACCTTCGCCACCGAGGCCTACGGGGGCGTCCGCGCCGTGGCCGAGCTGTTCAACCGCATGGACCGCACGACCGGCCGCACGGTGCTGGAGAAGATCGAGACGGAGAACCCCCAGCTGGCGGCCAGCATCCGGGACCTGATGTTCGTCTTCGACGACATCCTGCTCATTGACGACACCGGCATCGCCGAGATCCTCAAGCGGGCCGACCGCAAGGTGCTCACCGTGGCGCTCAAGGGCACCAGCGAGGAACTCCAGAACCAGTTCTTCCGCAACATGTCCACCCGGGCCGTGGAACTCATCAAGGAGGAGATGGAGTTCATGGGCCCGGTGAAGCTCAAGGACGTGGAGAAGGCCCAGCACGAGATCGTGGAGATCGTGCGCCAGCTCGAGGAGGAGGGCGTCATCAGCATCGGTGGTGGCGGGGGCGAGGACTATGTGTCCTAGGGGCTTCATCCGCTCGGAGGACCTCGAGGGCGCCCGGATGGAGGCCTTCCCCTACTTCCCCGTGGACCGGACCCTGGGGCGGCAGGAAGAGCCGGAGGACGGCGACACCTCCGTGGCCCAGGCCATCGGAGGGCCCGACCAGCCTCCCCGGAATGCCGAGGAACGCCTCGTGGACAGGCTCCAGGAGGCCGAGCGCCAGGCCCAGGAGATCGCCCGGAAAGCCTACGAGGAGGGTTTCGCCTCGGGCGAGGTGGAGGGGCGGGCCTTCGGCGAAAGCCAGTACCAGGCCTACATCCAGCGCCTCGAGGGCCATTTCCAGGAACTTGCCGCCGCGAGCGACACCCTCCGGGAGGCCCTCAACGAGGAACTCGTGGCCCTGGCGCTGGCCGTGGGCGAGTACCTGGCCCTGCAGCAGCTCGACCGCGAGCCGTCGGCGGTGAAGTCCCTCATGGAGCGGGTGCTGGAAGACCTGCCCTTCCCCCTCCCCCGGGGCAAGCGGGAAGGGGAGCAGCCCATCCACCTCTTCCTGAATCCCGCGGACCTGGAGCGCCTGGGGGACCGCTACATCGGTCACGGGGGCCTCAGTCTCGCCGCCGACCCGGCGCTGACCCGGGGCAGCGTCCGCCTGGAGGCCCCCCAGGGCATCCTCGACGCCACCCTGGAGCGCCGGCGGGAGCACCTGATGGCCCTCATCGCCCGCATGCGCGAGGAGCGCCAGCTGTGAGCCCCGCGCCGGCCCCCGCGTCCCTGGCCGCCCGGATCCGGGAGCTTCCCGGGGGCGACTGGATGGGCCGGATCGCCAAGGTCGTCGGGCTGGTGGTGGAGTCCACCGGCCCGGAATGCTCGGTGGGGGAGCAGATGCTGATCCACGGCGTGGACGGGACGGGGAACCCCCGGCAAATCCACGCGGAGGTGGTGGGGTTTGCCGACCAGCGGGTCCTGCTCATGCCCATTGAGGAGACCGACGGGATCCGGCCCGGCCTGGCCGTGGAGGCCACGGGACGGCAGCCGGAGATGCCCCTGGCTGACGCCCTGCTCGGGCGGATCGTGGACCCCCTGGGGCGCCCCCTGGACGGCGGGCCCCCCCTGGAGATCTCCGCCCACCTCCCGCTGCATGGGATTCCCCCGAACCCCATGCAGCGCAAGCGCATCCGGGAGGTCCTGTCCACCGGCGTACGGGTCCTGGACGGGCTGCTCACCCTCGGGAAGGGCCAGCGGGTCGGCATCTTCTCGGGCTCCGGGGTCGGGAAGTCCACCCTCCTGGGCATGATCGCCCGGAACACCTCCGCCCAGGTGAACGTGATTGCCCTGGTGGGGGAGCGCGGCCGCGAGCTGCGGGAATTCATCGAGAACGACCTGGGGCCCGAGGGGCTCCGGCGCAGCGTGGTGGTCGTCGCCACCAGCGACCAGACGCCCCTGCTCCGCCTTCGCTGCGCCATGGCCGCGACCACGGTGGCCGAGTACTTCATGCGCCGGGGCCAGGATGTCCTCCTCATGATGGACAGCGTCACCCGCTTCGCCATGGCCCAGCGGGAGGTGGGCCTCAGCGCGGGCGAGCCGCCGTCATCCCGGGGCTACACCCCCTCCGTCTTCGCCCTCCTGCCCCGCCTGATGGAGCGGGCGGGCACCTTCGAGGGCATGGGCTCGATCACCGGCATCTACACCGTGCTGGTGGTAGGCGACGACATGAACGAACCCATCAGCGATGCGGTCCGGGGCATCCTGGACGGCCACATCGTCCTCTCCCGCAAGCTGGCCTCCAAGAACCACTACCCCGCCATTGACGTGCTCTCGAGCCTGTCCCGGCTCTTCACCACCCTCGCGCCGCCGGAGCAGAAGCAGCTCGCCAGCAAGATCCGGGACCTCATGGCCACCTACCAGGATGCGGAGGATCTCATCCAGATCGGGGCCTACACGAAGGGTTCCAGCAGCGCCATTGACCAGGCCATCCAGTTCCAGCCGGCGATCCTGGCCTTTCTCCGCCAGGCCACCGCGGAGACCGGGGATCACCGGCAGGCGCTCCTCGCCATGGGCCAGATCTTCGGCCTCGACCTGGCGCCCTTCCTGAAGGAACGCGCCTGATGGCCGCGCGGTTCCGCTTCCGCCTCGAGCCCCTCCTCCGCCTCCGGCAGGCCCTGGAGCGGGAGGCGCAGCGGGCCCTGGCGCGGGCCCTCCAGGCCGAGGCAGCCATCCGGGAGGAGCTGGATCGGATCGAGTCCCAGCGGAGGGGGGTCTACGAATCCCGCCGGGCCGCCGTCGGGCAGACCCTGGACCTGCAGCTCTGGCGGCAGGGCGAGGCCTTCCTCCTGGTGCTGGAGCGCCGCCAGATCCGGGCCTTCGAGCGCCTGCGCGAGGCCTCCCTGGCGGTCGTGGCGGCCCGGGAGGCCCTCACCGTCGCCCACCGGAACCATCTGATGCTGGTCCGGCTGAAGGAGCGCCGTGCCCTGCAGCACGCCCAGGAGGAGGCCCGGAAGGAGGCCCTCGCCCTGGATGAGCTGGCCGTGCTCCGCCACGCCCGCCGCATCGCCTGAAGGAAGCCGCCATGAATGCCGCCCGCTACCTGCTCTGGATCTCGGCTCCCCTCGCGCTCTCCGCCGGGGTGCTCTGGCTCTCCGCCCAGGAACCGAAGGGCGCCCGGGGGGCCGTGGAGGGCATCAAGGTGGCCGAGATGGCCTCCCAGCTCCAGGCCCGGGAGAAGCAGGTGGCCGACAAGGAGGCGGCCCTGCGTCAGACCGAACAGCGCCTCGCCACGCTCCAGGCCACCCTGGACAAGGAGAGCGCCGACCTGGCCACCCGGGAGAAGGCGGTGCAGGACGCCCTGGCCAAGCTCCAGGACCTCAAGGCGCGGCCTCCCATTGATCCCCAGATCATCCATACCTACGAAGCCATGGATCCCGCCTCCAGCGCCCCCGCCATGAAGGAGCTGGCGGCCCAGAACATGGACGTGGCGGTCTCTCTCCTGGCGGGCATGATGCCCAAGAAGGCCGCGAAGCTCATGGACCAGCTGGCCCTGCTGGACCCCAAGCTGGCGGGGCTGCTTTCGGAGCGGGTGGGGCTCTCCAAGGCCAAGGCGGGGGCCTGACGATTCTGCCTAGACGGAGCGGCATGATCCTCGCGCCCTCCCGCCACCCGGATCCTCCGGGCGCGAGGTTCCCATGCTGTCCTCGGCCGCCATCGCCAGCCTGCCCCAGCCGGAGGCCGCCCCCGCCTCCCCGGCCCCTTCCGGCGCCCAGGAGGGCGGCAGCCCGCTCTTTGCGGGGCTGTTGAACCAGGCGGCGGGGGATGGTGCGCCCGCGGCCCGGGCCTCCGCCGCCTCCTCCCTGGCCCAGGCTCCCGAGCCTCCGGGTGCCACGCCTGCGGGTGGATCACCGACCCTGGCGTCCCAGCAGGATCCCGCTGCCCCCAAGGCTCCCGATCCGGCCGATGCCCGCCTGGCGGCCCTGGCCGCCGCCCTGGCCGTGGCCATGACCGGCGCGGCCCCTCCCGCGGACACCCCGCCCGCCGGGGACGCGAAAGCGCCGGGGACCCCGGCCGCGGGTGCGGCTCAGCCGGTCACCGGGACGGGGAATGGTGCGGCTGTCCGCGCCCCCTCCGGGATCCCGGCCGTCCAGTCCGAGAGCGTCGCCTCCCTGCAAGCCGTCTTGGCTGCCGGGGCTGCCGGTGATCCTGCCCCTGGAGCGGCGGCGGCTGCCCCCTCCGGAGCGGCCCCGGCCGGGGAGACGGATCCGAGATCCCCCGACCCAAGGGCGGCGCAGCCCTTTCCCCCCGATCCTGCCGGGACCTCAGAGGCGTCTGCCGCCGCCCCCCGGCTCGCTGCGGCCGCGCCCTCCGGTCTTTTACAGGCCCCCCCGGCCCAGGCCCTGCCGCCCTCGGCGTGGCTGAAGGCCCTGGGCGATCCCGCCCGGGCGGTGACCGAGGGGGCGGCCGCGTTGCCTTCGGGGTCCCTCCGGGGGGCGGAAGCCCCGGGATCGCCCGCCGGGGCGGCCGCGCCCTCGGCATCCGGGGACTCGCGCTTGTCGGCCCCTGCGGAGGGCGCGCCCCTGGCCGCCGCTGCCCGGGTTTCCGTCCTGCCGGAGGTGCGCACGGCACCGGTTGCCCTGACGGCCGTTCCGGTCCCGTCCGCGCGCGGGGGCGGGGCCTCCGCCGGACCAGGCCCGGGTGACGTCTCCCTGGCCGCGCGGGCGGATGCCGGCGCTCAGGCCACGGGCAGCGGGAATGGGGCGGCCTCCCATCCGGGCGCGGCGCCTGCCCATCCGGCGACTGCCACCCCCGCTCCGGGGGAGCCGCAGGCCGGGACGGAGGGCCGGGATGCCCCGGCTCCGGCGGCAGCTTCCGCCCCCCGCGCCGATGCAGGAGCCGGGGGCGCCGATGCCTCCCTCCGCCTCGGTCCGGACGCCGGGGCGGCCGCGTCCCAGGCCCCTTCCGCCTCCTCGGCCCCGTCCGCCGCACCGGCCGGGGGAGCCCCGGCCCCGGCGGTGGCCCAGCTCGGGGGGAGCGTCCGGTGGATGCTCCAGAACGGGACCCAGGAGGCCCAGCTCCAGCTCCATCCCGAATCCCTCGGCCAGATCACCATCCACCTCCGGGTGGAGGGCGGCGAGGTCCACGCCCGTCTGTGGATCAGCGAGCCAGGCTCGATGCAGACCCTCCAGGACGGGCGGTCCCACCTCGAGCAGTCCCTCCGGGACCAGGGCCTCCAGCTCGGCAGTTTCGATCTGCACCAGGGGCAGCGCCCCTTCCAGGAGACCCCTTCATCCCGGGAGAGCCCCTTCCGGGAGGGGCCTGCCGCCCCGGCGGCCCGGCAAGAAACGCCAACCCCATCGGGGCCGTCCTCCGCAGAAGCCCACCAGATCGAGTGCTACGCATGAACGGCATGGTTCCTGATTTCATCCCCCCACGGAGGTCCCCATGGATACCGGCATGATCACCTCGGCCACCCCGACGCCGACATCGGCGACCACGGCCACCACGGCCAGCAATTCGATCAGCCAGGACGCCTTCCTGCAGCTGCTCGTCGCCCAGCTCAAGAACCAGGATCCGACCTCGGCCTCGAGCCAGGATCCCAGCCAGATGATCCAGCAGCTCACGGCCTTCTCCAGCCTCCAGCAGGCCACCCAGACCAACACGCTGCTCCAGGGGCTCCAGACCCAGAACCAGGCCCTGTTCCAGGCCCAGGCCGCCGCCCTGATCGGCAAGACGGTGAAGGTGGACGGCTCCGGGTTCCAGGTCCAGGGAGGCAAGGCCAGCACCCTGGGCCTGGACCTCTCCGCCGCTGCGAACGTGACCGCCACGATCACCGACAGCCAGGGAAACGTGGTGGCGACCCTGCCCGAGGGGAACCTCGCGGCTGGCAATCAGGCCATTACGTGGAATGGACTGGATTCCAAGGGCAACCCGGTGCCGGACGGGAACTACAAGGTCACCCTCACGGCGACCGGTTCCGATGGGACGCCCGTGCCCTTCACCACCAACCTGACCCTGAAGGTGGATTCCGTCGCCTTCAATTCGGACGGATCCATCTCCCTCACCGCCAACGGCAACACCTTCTCCCTGTCCGACGTCCTCCAGGTTCTCGGCTGAAAGGAGCCCCCCATGAGCCTCTATTCCGCCTTCTACGCCAGCCTCTCGGGCCTCTCGAGCAACGCCAATGCGCTGAACATCATTGGCAACAACCTCTCGAACGTCAACACGGTGGGATTCAAGGGATCCAGCGCGGACTTCGGGAGCATCTTCAGCACCAGCCTCGGGGGGACCGGGACCGCCGGCAACGGCGACCCCATCCAGTTCGGCCTGGGGGTGCAGGTGAACAGCGTCTCCCAGGACTTCTCCCAGGCTTCCTTCCAGAGCACCGGGAACGCGCTCAACATGGCGCTCCAGGGCAACGGCTTCTTCACCCTGCAGACCACCTACGGCCAGCAGGTGTTCACCCGGGCCGGCAACTTCAGCCAGAACAACGACGGCTACCTGGTCGCCCCGGACGGATCGAAGGTCCTCGGATGGAACCGGGACCCCACCACCGGGACCGTGAACACGTCCTCAGCCCTCTCGCCCATCCGTATTGACGCGGGCGCGACCGCGGCGGCGTCCGCCACCGCGAACATCCGCCTGGGCCTCAACCTGGATTCCGCCGCAGCCGTGGGCTCCACCCTGACCGCCCCCGTGCAGGTCTACGACAGCCAGGGCAATTCCCAGAACATCAACATCACCTACACCAAGACCGGGGCCAACACCTGGAGCTATTCCGCGGCGGTCACTGCGCCGGCCACCATCGGCTCGGGCGCCACGGGCACCCTGACCTTCAGCCCCAGCGGGAACCTCCTCACCATCAACGGCAATCCGCCCACCTCCGGGAACAATCCGGTCCTGGGCGGGATCAACTGGGGCAACGGGACCGCCACCCAGAACATCACCTGGGACGTCGTGAATACGGACGGTTCCTCGAATGTCACCCAGTTCGCGGCCACCAGCAGCAGCAACAGTACTTTCCAGGATGGGTACGGCTCCGGCACCCTCCAGAGCCTGTCCGTGGACCAGAACGGCATCATCAGCGGCACCTTCACCAACGGGCAGGTGATCCCCCTGGCCCAGGTGGCCCTCTCGAGCTTCAACAACAACAACGGCCTCGTCCAGTCCGCCAACAACACCTGGGCCCAGAGCCTCGCCTCGGGGACGCCCACCATCGGCGTCGCCAACACCGGAGGGCGCGGCAGCATCCTCGGGTCCAATCTCGAGCTCTCCAATGTGGACATGGCCACGGAGTTCACGAACCTGATCCTGGCCCAGAACGGCTACCAGGCGAACTCGAAGGCCATCACCACCACCAACGCCCTCCTGCAGGCCACCCTGAACATGGTCCAGTAGGCGCATCCTCCCCCTCCGCGCGGCCCCCCGGGGCCGCGCGCCGCGTACGGGGCCAGCGGCGGTAAACTGGTCCTTTGAGCCGAGGCCCCATGTCGGAACAGGAAGTCCAGCCCCTCGCCCCGCGCCGGAGGACCCGCCAGATCATGGTGGGGAAGGTGCCCGTGGGGGGGGACGCCCCCATCACCGTCCAGAGCATGACCAAGACCGACACTCGGGATGTGGAGGCCACGGTCCGGCAGATCTACGACTACGCCGCCGCCGGCTGCGAGATCGTGCGGGTGAGCGTGCCGACGAAGAAGGCGGGGGAGGTCTTCCACGAGATCTGCGCCCGGAGCCCCATCCCCGTGGTGGCGGACATCCACCTCGACTACCGGCTGGCCCTGGTGGCCGCGGACGGCGGGGCCGCCTGCCTGCGGATCAACCCCGGCAACATCGGGGGCCAGGACCGAGTGCGTGCCGTGGTGGACAAGGCAGGCGAGAAGGGCATCCCGATCCGCATCGGGGTGAACGGGGGAAGCCTGGAGAAGGATCTGCTGGAGCGCTTCGGCACGGCCACGCCCGAGGCCATGGTGGCCAGCGCCCTGCGTCACATCGAGGTGCTGGAGCGCGAGGGCTTCCACGACATCAAGATCAGCCTGAAGGCCAGCGACGTGATCCGCACCGTGCAGGCCTACCGGCTGCTGGCCAAGCAGGTGGACTACCCCTTCCACCTCGGCATCACCGAGGCCGGCACCTCCTTCGGCGGCACCATCCGCTCCTGCGCAGGCATGGGCATCCTGCTGGCGGAAGGCCTGGGCGACACCATCCGCGTGTCCTTGACGGGCGACGGCGAGGAGGAGTGCCGCGTGGGGCACGAACTGCTGCGGTCCCTGGCCCTGCGCACCGGGGGCTTCCGCATGGTGAGCTGCCCCAGTTGCGGGCGGGTGCAGATAGACCTCAACCGGGTGGCCCACGAGATCGAGGAGGGGCTCCGGGCCATCGGTCACGAGCACATCACCTACGCGGTGATGGGCTGCGTGGTGAACGGGCCCGGTGAGGCGAGGGACGCGGATCTCGGCGTGGCGGGTGGCGCGGGCGAGGGCCTGATCTACCGCAAGGGCGAACTCATCCGCAAGGTGAAGGAGGAGGATCTGGTTCCCGCCTTCCTGGAGGAGGCACGCCGCGTCAAGGCCGAGGCCGATGCGGCGAAGGCCTAGGATGCTGGCCTGGGCCGGGGCCCATCCCCTCGCGGCCTTCGGGATCTACCTGCTGCTGGAGTCGCTGCTGCCGGTGTATCTCCAGCCCACGGCCTGGGTGCTGCGGGGGGCCATCCGCACCTATCAGGTGACCCTCTCCAGCCACCTGCCCACCCAGTGCAAGTTCACGCCCACCTGCAGCCACTACGGCCTTGAAGCCATCCGCAAGTACGGGACGCTGCGCGGCGGGCTGCTCACGGCCTGGCGGCTGATCCGCTGCTCCCCCCTGACGCACGGGGGGTACGACCCCGTTCCCTGAACGCCCGATTGCTTCCAAGATGGTCGTTTGGGCCGGCCCTGCCGGGCCCCTGGAGTCGGTCATGTGCGGCATCGTATCCCTCTGCTACGGATCGTCCAACCCCGCCCTGGGGGAGGAGGCCGGGGCCCTGCTGAAGCGGCTCGAGTACCGGGGCTACGACTCCACGGGCGCCGCCTTCATCGGGGCGGACCTGGACATCAAGCTGCTGAAGAAGGTGGGTGCGCCCAGCCGCGTGGTGCCCGAGCTGGGCCTGGACCGGGAGGCTGGCCAGCGCTTCGTCGGCCAGGTGCGATGGGCCACCTACGGCGCCGTCACCGACGTGAACAGCCAGCCCCACCACACGCCCTGCAAGCTGCCCTTCGTGGGGGCCCACAACGGCAACATCTCCAACACGGATGCGCTCAAACCCTACCTGGCTGCCCGGGGCCACCGGGTGGTGTCGGACAACGACGGCGAGATGATCACCCACCTGGCGGAGGATTTCTACGCCGCAGCCAAGGCGGATCCTGCCCCCGCCCTGGCCGCGGGCCGCAGCGCCCTCGCGGCGGCCGGACTGAAGGTCCCGGTGCCTGACGAGGTCCTGCTGCTGGTGGATGGCGTGCGGAAGGCCGACGCCAGGGCCGAAGGATCGTACGCCGCGGCCTTCTGCGATCCCGCCGTGCCGGGCGTGGTGGCCGTGAAATCGGGCTCGTCCCTCTATGCGGGCCTGGGAACCGATGCCCACGGCCCCTTCGTGGTGGTGAGCAGCGACCTGACTTCCGTGCTCTCCAAGACCCGCATGCTCATCCCGCTCTCGGAAGGGGAAGGGCTCTGGTTCACGGAGCGGGAGTACCTGGTGTTCAGCCTGGGCAGGGAGCTGAGCTTCACCGTGCCCCGCCCCAAGCGCTCCAAGCTGAACGTGCGGGATACGGGCCTGCGCCCCCCCTACCGCTACTACATGGAGCAGGAGATCGCCTCCTCCCCGGACAACCTGGACGAGGTGCTGCGGTACTACTTCCGCACCCCGGAGACGGATGGACTCTTCGCGGCCTTCGAGGACCGCAGCGACCTCTGCAAGGCCCTCCTCGACAAGGTCCTGGCCCTGTACGAGGTACCCGAGGAGGTGGCGCTGGCGGAGGCCCTGGCCTCGCTGCTGGCCGACCCCGTCTACCGCGAGCTGGCCACCCGGGTGAAGGCCCACCAGGAGGTGGTCCGCGCCTGGCGCGGCCATCCGGTCTCCGACGAGCGGCAACTGCTGGCCGACCTGGCCCGGCTCGACCCTTCCGCGGGGGAGGCCCTGGCCCTCTTCGACCTGCTGCTGGTGTGGAAGAAGCGGCGACGCGTCACGCGCCACCTGATGGAACTGGTGCAGGCCATCCGCGAATCGGGCAAGGAGGGCGGGCGCGTCTTCCTGGTGGCCTCCGGGACGTCGTACCACGCTGCCCTGGTGGCGGCCACCTTCTTCAACAGCCTCGCCGGCGTGGCGGTCTTCCCCTGCAATCCGGGACTGTTCCGCTCCATGTACATGAATGCCCTCAGCGCCCGCGACCTGCTCATCGGCATCACCCAGTCCGGCGAGACCAAGGACCTGGTGGACATCTTCCAGGATGTCCGGGCCCGCGTCCCGGGCCTGCGGCGCATCTCCCTGGTGAACAACGAGAACAGCCGGATCCCCCAGGAGCTCTCCGAGTTCTACCTGCCCATCCTCTGCGGGCCCGAGATCGCCGTGGCTGCCACCAAGAGCTTCCTCAACCAGGTGGCCATCCTCTACGTGCTGGCCGCCTCCTTCTCGCTCACCGAGCGGAAGATCGCGGAGAAACTGGGCCGGGCCAAGGACCTGATCCGGGAGACGCTGAAGCTGTGCGAGGCCGATGTGGAGGAGGCCGCCCGGCGCCTGTACCTGGAGCCCTCGCTCCACATCCTCGGCACCGGCCTCATCGGCCTGGCCCGGGAGGGCGCCCTGAAGATCCGGGAGGTGGTGCTGAACCACGCCGAGGGCTATGACGCGGCGGAGTTCAAGCACGGCCCCAACACCATCCTGGGGAAGAACACCCTCTTCTCCGTCCAGGACCTGGCGGGCCTCCTGGAGGTCTACGAGCAGCACCGCGACGGCCGCGCCTTCGCCGGGGGCTTGGAGTCCCTCAAGGCTTGGCCCGAGCTCCTTGAGACGCGCTTCTCCAACTACCCGCTGCTGTTCGTCTGCCCCAACGAGGAGCGGGATGTCCGCATCACCATCAGCCAGATCCACACCCACAAGATCCGGGGCGCCGACATCCTCCTCGTCGCCGAGAAGAACCCGGAGCTGGCCCTGGCCGTCTCCGGCAAGCCCATGGGCCAGGAGCGCTACTGGTCGAAGTACCTGGAGGTGCCCTTCTCGGGCGATCCCAATCTCTTCGTCTTCGCGGCCTCCGTGGTGCTGCAGCGCCTCGCCTTCCGCATGTCCGTCCTGAAGATGGAGTACCTGGACGGTCTCAGGGTGGCCGACCACGGCGTCCACCCCGACGCGCCCAAGAACGTTTCCAAGTCCATCACGGTGGATTGATTCGAGCGGAGACATCGCGCATAAATATGTGCAAATAATATGTTTGAATAAATAAAAGAAATTCAGACCATTTTAGTATGACTTGTGACGCCAGGCACCCTGCGGACGCCCCATCCTGGGGTCCTGGGGCTGGTGCCCCGACGCGAGGTGAGCCGATGACTCCGGACGTGACGACGAAGCTGGGTGACCTGGTGCTGGCACGGCCCGAGGCCATGCGCTACTTCGAGGGCCTCGGCCTGGACTACTGCTGCGGCGGGCATCGCGGGCTGGGGCAGGCCTGCGCGGAAGCGGGGCTGGACGCGGGCTCGGTGCTGGCCGGGCTGACCGCCCTGGAACCCCCCGCCAAGGGGACGCCGGATCCCGGGGCCTGGATGGAGGCGCCCCTGGAGACCCTCACGGGCCACATCGTGGCCGCCCACCACGAGTACCTGCGCCGGGAACTGCCGCGCCTGAAGGGCCTGCTCGGCAAGGTGCAGGCCGCCCACGGGGAACGCCATCCCGAGCTGGGACGCGTGGCGGAGCTCTTCCTGGCGCTGGAGGCGGACCTCCTGCCCCACTTGATGAAGGAGGAGCAGATCCTGTTCCCCTTCATCGTCCGCATGGAGCATGGCGAGCTGGGCGGGGCCTGCTTCGGAACCGTCCAGGGGCCGATCCGCGTGATGGAGATGGAGCACGAGAATGTGGGTGCCATGCTGGCCGAGCTGCGTGCCCTCACGGGAGCGTACACGGCCCCGGCAGACGGTTGTGCCACCTTCCGGGCCCTCTACGCCGGCCTGGCGGAGATGGAGCAGGACCTCCACCTCCACATCACGCTGGAGAACCAGATCCTCCACCCACGGGCCAAGGCCATGGAGGCGGCGCTCGCAGGCTGCTGACGTCCCCGTCCCCTAGGAGCCTGTCCAAGTATTCGAGTGCCCCGCCTGGAGCCAACCCGCAGGGCGAGTGGCGGCGCGGAGGCTCCACCTCCGTGAGCCTGCGAGCGGGAGGGCCCTGCGGGGCAAGGCCCGTCAGATGGAGGGCCATGCTGCGTCAGGCTCGGATCGCGTAGTGCCCGCTACGCTTACCTCGCCTTCCTGGCCTGGCTCGCGCGGCGCCACTCGCGCGGGGCGTTCCAATTACTTGGACAGGCTCCTAGCGGGCGTCCTGCACGGTCCAGCGGTCCGTGCATCCGTGGCTCTCCACCACGAGCCCTGTGTGCCGGAGCTTGAGCGCGTGCTGGACGTCCTGCATGACGGTGAAGAGGCGGTCCTGGATGCCCAGTCGCGCCAGGTCCGCCGCCGTGAACCACGTCACGCCGTCGTGGTCCTTCCGCGCCGCGTGATCCTCCAGGATGCGATCAGTGATGCCCACGGGAACCTCCCTCCCTTGATAGCCTGGATAGCACAGGGGAGGGGGCGTGGCCAACTGGCGGGATTCCGGATTCGGGAGGATCGTGATGACGGCATGGGTGGCCGTGTCCGTCCCCTTCACCGTCGCAGGCATCTTCCTGGCCCTGCCCTTCCTCGGCCCCCGGCGGGCCTTCTTCGCCATCGGCCCCCTCTTCACGCGGGGGCTCGGCTGGTTCTGCGATACCCCCGCAGCGCTCCACGGCTGGGAGGCCCTGCCCGCAGCGATCCGAGAAGGGCGGCAGCCGGTGATCTTCATGTCGAACCATGCGAGTCAGCTGGACCCGCCCATCCTGATCGGCGTCCTGCCGGTACCCGCGGTGTACATCGCCAAGAAGGAAGTGAAGTACATCCCCTTCGTCGGCTGGGCGGCCATGCTGGCGGGCGTCATCTTCATTGACCGGGGGGAGCGCGAGAAGGCCATCCGCAGCATCCACGAGGCGGCCCTGAAGATCCGCGGCGGCCGGAGCGTGGTGATCTTCCCTGAAGGCACGCGCAGCCGGACGGGGGAGCTGCTGCCCTTCAAGAAGGGGGGCTTCGCCCTGGCCCTGGACGCCGGGGTGCCCATCGTACCCCTCGCCACCTTGGGGGGATTCCAGGTGCTGCCGCCCGGCAGCCGCCTCCTCCGCAGGGGGCGCTACGACATCCGCGTGGGGATGCCCGTGGACCCGACGGCCTTCCAGGAACGCGAGGCCCTGGCCGCGGAAGTCCGGCGCAGGATCGAGGTCCTTGTGGCTGGGCCGGGGGCGGAAGCCGGAAGGGCTTGACCCGCTGTCTCGACATGTCGAGAATGCCGGGGGAGCTCCCATGGCCACCCCGGACCTCGAAACCGCCCTGACCGGCGCCCGCCTTGTCGAAGAGGCGGGCGCCCTCCTGACCCGGGGGGAGGATGGCCCCGCCATGGTGGCCCACGCCTTCGAGCGCCTGGGGGAGTTGGTACCTTACGACCTCGCCACGGTCCTCCTGAGGGAAGGCGAGGCCCTCCGGGTGGCCCACGCCGTGGGGCCCCTGGCGTCGCCCCAGCTGCGGGGAGCCTTCATTCCGGTCCGGGGGAACCTGCGCCTCCAGCAGGCCCTGAAACCCCGCTCGGGGCCGGCCACTTTCGACGAGGACGCTCCGGGGGAGGACACCTTCCACGGCCTGCTGGAGATGCCCCGGGGGCACAGCTGCCTGGTGGCGCCCCTGCGCAGCCTGGGCGAGACCTTCGGCCTGATGACGCTGGATGCCATGGTCTGCCGCCAGTACCCCGAGAGCGTGCTCCACCACGTGGGCGTGTTCGCCTCCCTGCTGGCCCTGGCCCTCAAGCAGTCCGAGCATCTCCAGCGCCTGGCCGAGCGGGAGCGGAATCTGGCCGAGGAGGTGAGCTACTTCCGCGAGGTCCAGCGGCGCGATGTCCTCCAGGAGCCCCTCCGGGCGGAGAGTCCCGCCATGCGCGCCATCCTGGACCAGCTCCGGCAGGTGGCGCCCACCGCCACCACCGTCCGCATCACCGGGGAGACCGGGACCGGGAAGGAGAAGGTGGCCCAGACCCTCCACCATCTCTCGCCCCGTCGGGAGAAGCCCTTCATCAAGGTGAACTGCAGCACCCTTCCGGCGAACCTCATCGAATCCGAGCTCTTCGGTCACGTGAAGGGGGCCTTCAGCGGGGCGGCCGCCGCCCGCAAGGGGCGGTTCGAGCTGGCGGACGGGGGAACCCTCTTCCTCGACGAGATCGGGGACCTGCCCCTGGACCTCCAGCCCAAGCTCCTGCTGGCCATCCAGGAGCGGGAGATTGATCCCCTGGGCTCCGAGAAGCCCCGAAGGGTGGATGTCCGGATGGTGGCCGCCACCCACGTGGATCTTGCCGCCGCCGTGGAGGCGGGCCGGTTCAGGCAGGACCTCTTCTACCGGCTGAACGTCTTCCCCGTCCACCTGCCTCCCCTCCGGGAGAGGCCGGAGGATGTCCGGGCCCTCGCCGAGGGGTTCCTCCAGCGCTTCGCCCGCCAGAACCGCCGGGCACCCCTGCACTTGACGGAGGCGGTCCTGGCCCAGCTGGCGGCCTACGCCTGGCCGGGGAACGTCCGGGAACTCCAGAACGTTCTGGAGCGCGCCGCGATCCTCTCGGCGGGACGCGAGCTCCGCCTGCCGCCGGGGGCCCTGCCGCCTCGGGCCGGCGGAGGTGGCGCGTCCCGTTTCCCCACCTGGGACGCTCAGGAACGGAGCTACCTGGAGCGCCTGCTCCGGCACTGCCGGGGGAAGGTCTCCGGGTCGGAAGGGGCCGCGGCCCTGGCCGGCCTTCCGCCCTCCACGCTGCTGTCGAGGCTGGAGCGGCTCGGACTCCGCCCGCGGGATTTTCGCGCATGATATGATCGCCCGGGCATCCGGAGCTGGACATGGCGGAATCCGAGGCGCTTCCCGAGACCGGCCCCCTGGAGGTTCCGGGCACACTGCGCCCGGTGCCCTTCGAGGATGTGGAGGACCTGCCCGGGTTCTGGGCCCGGGTCGGGGCCATGTTCCAGATGGCGTTCACCCAGCCCCTGGAAGCCTTCGAGCGGGTACCGGCCACCTTTGGCCTCGGCGCGCCCTGGCGCTTCCTGCTCCTGCTGTCGCTGCCTGTCTTCCTCCTCCTGGCCCTGGTGCTCCTGATCGTGGGCGTGGGCGCCACGCTGGTCCTCCTGGACGGCCATGCCGCTCCGGGGTCCCGCCCCTTCGTCCCCTTCCTGCCCCTGGGCGTGGGTCTGGTCATCCTGCTGATGCCCCTGCTGGCCTTCCTGGGCATGCTTCTTGGTGGTGTGCTGAACCACTTCTTCCTGTGGCTCTGGGGCGGACTCCGGCCGGGGGTGGGGCTCGTCCAGACGATCCGGGCCTACGGATACGCCTCGGCCTTCCTCCAGGTCGCCCAGATCCTCGTGTTCATCCCCTTCCTCGGCTTCCTGCTCCAGATCGCCGTCCAGATCGCCGGCATGGTGTTCATCGGACTGGGCCTGGCCCGCATGCACCGCACCGATCCCTGGCGGGGCGTCTGCGCCGCCCTGACGCCCCTGGCGCTGGCCTTCCTGGCCGGGATCGTGGTCCTCGTCATCCTGCTTCCGGCGCTTCTGGCAGCAGGGGCCCGCGCCTGACCGGACTCCTGGGCTCCCTCAGGGGGCTGTGGACTGGAGCCAATGCTGCACCGCTGCCTCGACCTCCATCGGGGCCAGGCTTCGGTGGATCGCCCCGGCCGCCAGGGCCTCCCCATCGTTCCAGGTCTCGAATTGCCGGAAAAGGCGGTCGGCGCCGGCCCGGCCCAGGATCTCGGGCAAGCGGACGGTGCCTCCGAAGCCCGTGAGGATGCCGTGCCGAGCCGCCGGGTGGGCGAGGCGCAGGCCCCCCCGGCCCGCCGGGTCCGGCCCCACAGCCCAGCGCTCCTGCCCGTGGAGCGCCAGGTCGCAGCCGCCGCCCATAGCCACCCCTGAAATCACCGTGAGGGTCCGCCAGCCGGGCCAGAGCAGGTGGGCCATCACCCGCTGGCCCCGGCGCGCGAACGGTTCGGCCCCGGCGGGATCCAGGGCTCCGACCTCGTGCAGGTCCGCCCCGGCGGAGAAATGGTGACCGGCACCGGCCATCCATCCGGCGCCCGAGAGGGCCACGCGCCTCGTGCCGGCCCACCGGAGCTCGACGAAGAGGCGGTCGAGGGCCACGAGCAGGTCGCCGTGGAGGCGGTTCAGCCCGTCGCCGGAGCGCAGCCCGATCCAGGCCCATGCCCCGCCCTGGATCAGGTCCAGGGCGGTCCGCCCCTCGTACCAGGCCCGCGGAATCACGCGAGCCCCAGCCTATGGAAGGCCGCTTCCTGGGGCTCCCGATCCGGATCCCAGGTGGGGGCTCCCGGGAGCTGGTGCCGGAACCAGGTGGCCTGGCGCTTGGCGTAGGCCTGGGTCTCCTGGACCACCTGCGCCTGGGCACCCGGTCGCCCGGCCATCCAGGCGGCGTAGCCCAGGGGGCGGAGGGCCTCGAGGTCGCTGCGATGGCCCCCTGCCAGCAGCCCTGCCACCTCCGCGGGCCAGCCGCGGGCCACCTGGAGGGCCACGCGCGCCTCGACCCGCGCCCGGCGCATCTCCCGGCTGGGCGAGACCACGAGGACTCGCCAGCCCGCCGCAACGCCCCGGGCCGGGGCATCCAGGAGGTCCGATGGACGGCGGCCCGTGGCCAGGTGGAGGGCCAGGGCCCGCTGGACCCGGGCCGTGTCGTTGGGATGCAACGCCGCGGCCCTCGCCGGATCCACTGCGGCGAGAAAGCGGTGGAGGGCGGGCGTGCCCAGGTTCCCGCCCCAGGCCCGGACCCGGGCCTCGAGGGCTTCGGGCACCGGGGGCAGGGCGCTGAGCTGGTCCCAGATCCCCCGCAGGTACAGCCCGGAGCCCGTCACCAGGACGGGCTCACGGCAGACCGAGAGCCACCCCCGGACGAGGGCGCCGAACGCTGCGGGATTGGGGCGGGCGGAGAGGGGCAGGAGGCCGTAGCCGATGTGGGGCACGCCGCCGCGCTCCCCTTCCTCTGGCTGCCCGGTGCCGATGGCCAGGCCTGCAAGGGCCTGGTACGGATCCCCGTTCACGACCGCCCCGCCCACCCGGCGGGCCACGGCCACGGCGAGGGCCGATTTGCCGGAAGCCGTGGGACCGAGGAGGGCAATGGGCATGGAGGACACGCTATCAGCTGCCGGGGGCCGGAAGGGAACCTGGAGGGGGCTCCCCTCATTTCTGGTCCATGCGGCTCCTCGTGCTCCTCTGCCTTTTCTGCATGGCCTCCGTCCTGGGGGCGCAGGCCCCGGATGACCTGCCCCAGCCCGGGGCGGACCGGACCTTCCTGGCTCGGTTCCACGCCGTGAGGCCCGAGGAGGCCTGGCGCTACTATGCCGCACCCTCCCGCAGCGCCTCGGCGGTGGTGGAGGTGGTGGGGACCTTGAGCCCGGAGGAGATCCGCCAGGCGCGGATCGCGGAATTCCTCGCCTGGTTCCAGGCGGACCTGCGGGCCTTCATCCGGAAGCACCTGGGGGAACCGGACGGCACCGCCCCCTTTGCCCCCGGGGTGGCAGGCCCCGGCCCCCGGATGGTCCCGCTAGGCGGGGCCCGGTTCTGACAGCCCCGGCAGGAGCCTGGCCGCCTGGTCCCGGGCCAGGCAGGCGGCCTCCAGGGCATGGAGGGCGGCGTCCCGGGGGGACTGGCGCGGGGTGAGCAGGGCCTCCAACTGCCCCCGCAGGCGGAGGGTCTCCCCGCCCGGATCCGGCAGGTGGCGCTGGGCGGCGGTCTCGAACACCGCCAGGAAGCACTGGATGGCCTCGCAGGCGGCGGTGACGATGGCCGCGGCGTTCCGCTGGTCAATCTCCAGGGCCAGGGAGGTCGCCAGGAAGCGGAGGCCGTCCTCGAACCTGGCCTGGGGAGTGCCCGAAGGGCCGGATCCGGTCATTCGCGCCTCCTGGAGGGCGGGTCTACCGCCACCGGTACCCCACATGGACCCGCAGGGCGGTCCGCCGGTCGTCGGGGCTGAAGAACTGGCCCTCGAGGGCGTCCACCTGGGCGTCCACGATCCAGCCGGAGGGTCCTTCCCAGCCTGTCACGGCGCCCAGGCCGGGACCGTACTGGCTGGACAGGAGGCCCCCATCCTGGGACAGGAGACGGTCATGGTAGAAGATCTGGCCCCCCAGGAACCAGTTGCCCTGCCAGTGCCGCACCTGGATTCCGCCCAGGCCATCGGACACGCGCTGGCTGCCGCTGGCTCCTTCCGCGGACACGTAGAGGCAGGGGTTCAGGCTCCAGCGGTCGTTGAGGGTGAACTGGGCATCGCCGCCCAGGCTGACCCCCGTGCTGTGGAGGTCTCCCTGCCGCGCGGCGACGCCCCCGAGGTAGAGGGCCAGCCCGTTGACGGGGCCCGCCTGGGCGGGGACGGGCAGGGCCAAGGCCCACCCCAGGGCCAACGCGATACGGGACCAGGCAGCCCTTCCGATGCGCATAGGGTCGCTCCTCAGAGGTTGATCTGGTAGGCGAGGCCCATGCCGTAGGCCTCGTAGGTGGCGGGGGAGACGGAGGGGTCGTGCGCCAGGAAGTACTTGCTGTCGAACTCCACGATCCAGGAGCCCACCTGGAACTGCCACGTGGCCTTGTCGTAGATGGCCGGCCGGAGATGGTTCCCGCCCACCGCCAGCGCCTGGCCCGGCGCATCCCCGAACAGGGCGGTGCCGTGGTAGCGGAGGGCCGCAGCTCCCACGCCGAAGGTGAAGGTGCAGTAGATCGGCCGGTCTTCCCACAGGGGGCCGATGCGCAGGAAGAGGGAGGGGGCGGCGCCCAGGTACTCGCCCTGCACGGAGGTGCCCATGTCTACCCCGTGTACGGCGCTGCCGATCAGCTGCCGGTTCGTCTTGAACTGGCCCGCCGTGGCCGAGATGTCCCATCCCAGCAGGGCCTGGCCCGTCCGCATGGGCCAGAGCTTGAGGAGGTGGTCGCCGCCGCTGAAGTCCAGGAGGAATTCGAGGCCCCCGTTGTCGGTCTGCTGGGACCGTCCCGGGGGGGTGTCCGAGGTGCCGAGCTTCGTTGTCCCCTGGAGGTAGCCGGCGCCGAGGGTCAACGTCCTCCCCCTCAGCTTCGCGCGGGCCTGCGCGAGCCATCCCTGCGCGGGCACCGGCGGCCCGTCCGCCGATTCGGCCCGGGCGGGGACGGCCAGGAGCGCCAGGAGGAGGGCGGCCGCCCACCAGGGGCCGGGCCGGCGGCGTGGGAGAATGCGGGAGTCCTTCATCATTTAGCGCTCCGGTGGCACGGGGTAGTCCCCTGTGAAGCAGGCGTAGCAGAATCCCTGGCCGTCGTCGGCCACGCTGGCCTGGAGATCCTCCATGGCCAGGTAGCCCAGGGTGTCCGCTCCCACGAAGGCCGTGATCTCCGCGAGGGGCATGTAGGAGGCGATGAGGTGCTGGCGCTTGGGCGTGTCAATGCCGTAGAAGCAGGAATGGGTGGTGGGCGGGCAGGCGATGCGGAGGTGGACCTCCTTCGCTCCGGCTTCCCGGACCATCTGGACGATCTTCCTGCTGGTGGTTCCGCGCACGATGCTGTCGTCCACCAGCACCACGCGCTTCCCGGCCAGCAGGTGGCGCACGGGGTTGAGCTTCACCTTCACCCCGAAGCTGCGGATGCTCTGCCTCGGCTCGATGAAGGTCCGGCCCACGTAGTGGTTACGAATGAGACCCCACTGGAATGGAATGCCACTCTCCTCGGCGTAGCCCAGAGCCGCCCCAAACCCGCTATCCGGAATGGGCACCACGGCATCGGCGTCGACTC
>DAIDKC010000115.1 GCA_027451045.1 Holophagaceae bacterium
GCGTGGCCAGGCCTGATTCCCGGATGAGGACGGCCTCCGGGAAGGCCCGGCGCAGGGGCGCGGCGGAGGGTTCCCCCAGGGTGAAGGTGGAGAGATCCCGAGCGTTGATGCCCACCAGGCAGGCCTCCGCGGCCTGTGCGAAGGGCACCTCCGTCAGGTCGTGGAGCTCCACCAGCGGTTCCAGCCCCCGCTGCCGGGCCGCTTCGGCGAAGGCCGCCGTAGACCCCTTCAGCACCCGGGCGATGAGAAGCACGGCCTGGGCGCGGCAGGCCGCAGCCTCGTCCAGCTGGGCTTCCGAGAGCACGAAGCCCTTGTAGAGCCGAGGAACGCCCAGCGGTTCGGCCTGCCGCAGGTGGTCCGGGTGGCCCCGGAAGAACGCGGGCTCCGCGAGGATGGAATAGGCGGCGGCGCCGCCCTCCCGGTAGGCCTGGAGCTGGGGCAGCAGCGGCGTGCCTGCGGCGAAGGGCCCCAGAGTTGGAGAGCCCTGCTTGAACTCGGCGACCACTGCGCCCCCGCGGGTGCGGACCGAATGCCTCAGCGCGGCCTCGAAGGCGCCCGCAGGGGTTCCATCAACCGCTGGACATTCGGTACGCAAATGCTTGATACGCTCAAGTTCTGATTCGAGTACTCGCTGAAGTGGTGAGCTGGCGGGAAGGCCGGTGCCCCGCACCAGGGTGGCAGGATCGGGCAGGCGGCTCACAGGCGCACCTCCCCGGCGGGTGGGAATGGCAGGACGAAGCCTCGATCCAGAGCCTGACGCGTCTCCGCGAAGGCCGCCGGAAGGTCCGCCAGTGCCTGGCCGCGGTGCAGCAGGAGGCCGAGGCCCGCCTGGAGGGCCACGGCATCGGCCACGGGGGGCCGGAAGTCGGGATGACCCGCGCCGGCATGAAGGCCCCGGGCCACGGCCAGGGCCTCGCTCCGGTCCTTGATGCGCAGGGCATGGCGGGGCGGTTGGGGCAGGCCGAGATCCCGGGGCACCAGGACGGACGGGGCCGACACGCGGCCCTCCACCACTTCCACCACCGTGGTGGGGCCCTCGATGGAGGCCTCGTCGAGCCCCTTCCCTTCCGCATCCTTGCCGTGGACCACGAAGGCGCGCCGCAGCGTCCGGCGCCGCCCCAGGGCACCGGCCATGGGCGCCGCCAGATCCTCCCGGGCCACCCCCAGGACCTGCAGGGAGGGCGCCGCCGGATTCAGGAGTGGACCCAGCAGGTTGAAGATGGTGGGGATCCCCAGGCGGCGGCGGATCTCCCGGAGGCGGCCCAGGAGCGGGTGGTAGGCCGGGGCGAAGAGGAAGGCGAAGCGCCGGCGCTTCAGGTCCAGGGCCAGGTCCGGCACGGCACGGGCCAGGTCGTAGCCCAGGGCCTCCATCAGGTCCGCGCTGCCGCAGACACCCGTGGCGGCGCGGTTCCCGTGCTTCACCACCGGCACCCCGAAGCTGGGCAGCAGCAGGGCCGTAAGGGTGCTGAGATTGGCGGTGGAGGCCCCATCGCCCCCGGTGCCCACGACATCCATGGCCCCTTCGGGCACCTCGGGAAAGGGCACGGCCACCTCGCCCAGGGCCCCGGCGAAGGCCGCCAGTTCGTGGGCCTCGGGCACCCGTTGGGCCAGCAGGGCCAGGCAGGCGCCCACCAGCAGGGCATCCGTGTCCTGGTTGATGAACATGTTCATGAGTTCGGCCGCCGTGGCCTCCGGCAACGGGCGGATGGGGTTGTGGGTCGTGAGGAGCGTCATCGGGAGGGTCCCTTCGCAAGGTCCAGGAAATTCGCCAGCATGGCCGGGCCATCCGGCGTGAGGATGCTTTCGGGATGGAACTGCACGCCCCAGCGGGGCAGCGTCCGGTGGGCCATGGCCATGATTTCGCCGCCCGGACTGCGGCCCGTCACCCGCCAGCAGGCCGGAAGCGACTCCGGATCGGCAATGAGGCTGTGGTAGCGGCCCACCGGCAGGCCCGGGGCCAGGCCCCGGAAAAGGCCGGTGCCGTCGTGCTCCAGGGGCGTGGCCTCACCGTGGCGGGGCTCCCGCGCCCGCACCACGCGCCCGCCCGTGGCCGCGGCGAGGGCCTGGTGGCCGAGGCAGACACCGAGCATCGGCACGGCCCAGGCCGAGGCCGCCAGCGCCATGTGGGCGGGGCTCTCCGTGGGGTGGCCCGGTCCAGGCGAGAGGACCACAGCTTCCGGCTGGAGGGCCTGCGCCGCCCCAAGGGTGAGGGCGTCGTGGCGGACGACGCGGACTTCCGCACCCAGGCTCTCCAAGGCCTGGACCAGGTTGTAGGTGAAGGAATCCAGGGCATCCACGAGCAGGATCACCGGGCACCTCCGTCGAGGCTCACGCCCAGGGCCTGGGCCACGGCGCCGAGCTTGTGCAGGGTCTCGAAATACTCCGAGGCTGGATCGGAGGCCCGCACCACGCCGGCGCCAGCCTGGAGGTAGGCCTTCCCGTGCGCGTAGACCGCCGTGCGGAGGATGAGGGCCGTGTCCAATGCACCGTCGTCCCCCAGCCGCATCAGCACCCCGCCGTAGGGGCCGCGCACCTCCCCTTCCATCTCGGCGATGCGCTGGCAGGCACGCAGCTTGGGCGCACCGCTCACGGTGCCCGCGGGGAAGGCCGCCGCCAGCACATCCACCGCATCCAGCCCGGGCTTCAGCTTGGCCTTCACGGTGCTGGTGAGGTGCAGCACGTGGCTGGTGCGCTGCAGGGCCAGGGGCCGCTCCACCCGCACGCCGCCGGGCACCGCCACGCGGCCCAGGTCGTTGCGGGCGAGGTCCACCAGCATCTGGTGCTCGGCCAGCTCCTTCGGGTCGCACTTCAGGGCCTCGAAGCGCACCGCGTCCTCCTCCCCCGTAGCACCCCGGGGCACGGTGCCGGCGATGGGCAGGGTCTCCGCCTCGCCGTCCTGTACCCGCACCAGCATCTCGGGCGAGGCGCCGACCAGGGCGAAGCTCCCCCATTCCAGGAGGAAGGCGTAGGGGCTGGGATTCAGGCGCCGGAGGCGGCGGTAGGCGGCGAGGGGCGGCGGCGGATCGCTGACCTCGAAGCGCTGACTGGGTACCAGCTGGTAGACGTCCCCGTCGAGGATGCGTTCCTGGGCGCGAAGGACCATGCCTTCATAGGCTTCCCGCGGGCAGAGGGGACGGGCCACGGGCGCGGCGGCCGGGGCGCCGGGATCCTGGATGCCCGCCCGCAGGGCTTCGCGGAGGGCGCGGAGCCGCTGGAAGCCCGCGGCAGCCTCTGCAGCCCGCGTCTGCAACTCGGCCACCTGGTGGAGGTGGTCGAAGACCAGGGCGGTGCCGAAGCGGCGCACCCGGAGGGAGGGAAGACCGAGGCTGTCGCGGAACGGCAGGGCCAGGGACGGTTCCTGGGCGCCCATGGCCTCGAAGCCCAGGTAGCCCGCACAGCCCACCCCCAGGGGCAGCGGCTCGCGGGAAGGTACCAGCTCGGCCTCGGGATCGAAGGCGGTCGAGAGGGCCGGAGCCCCGGCAAAGATCCGCAAGGCCTCCGTCCAGCCATGGGCCGGGGGCGGCAGGGCCAGTTCCTCGCCCTCCTCCAGCAGCACGAAGCTGTAGCGGCCCACCCGCTCGCCCTGGTCGGCGGACTCCAGGAGCAGGCTGGCGCCCTGGCTCCGAAGGGCAAGGTAGGCACCCAGGGGGGTGAGCAGGTCGGCGGGGAGGGGATGTCGCAGCAGGTGCATGGGCGTGTCCGAATAAGAAAAAGCCCGACCGGGAGGTCGGGCTCGGAAGGTCCGGGGAGGCGCGGGCCGTCAGGCCTCGCCAAAGGAGCCGTCCGAGCCGCCACGCCACCACCAGGCCTCGCAATGGAGGCCCCGGAGGGGGAGCGGGAAGGACAGCTGCATGGGAAGGATGGAAACGCGATGGAGGGGCCCTGTCAAGGGCGGGGCGCCAAGGAGCGCCGGATGTGGTTTCATGGAGTGCTCGAACGGACGCCCATGGACCTTGAAGCCCCGCCTGCCACCATCCATGTCCAGGAGGAACTGACGCCCCGGGGCCCTTGGTCCTTCCTGCGACCAGGCCTGCCGGGCGGATCCACCCCCTGGGGATGGGGCCTGATCGCCGCCTGGGCCCTGGCCGTGGCGGGCCCGACCCTCGCGTGGGGGGCCTTCCTCTGGAGGACCGCGGGCTGGAGCGCCCTGCCCGCCCACTGGGGCGAGGGGCTCACGGCCCGCGACATCTGGGAAATGTGGGAGAACGGGGGCCTGAAGCACCATGCGGTCAACTCGCCCACCATCCACCTGTTCGGCCTGGGTCTGGTACTGGCCCTCTGGTGCGGATGGCGGATGCAGGCCGAGACGGCAGGGCTTCCCGGCAAGCTCGGCCCCTGGCTGCTGGGCGCGCTGGACACCCTCCTCGTGGGGCTCATCCCCTTCGCGGGCATCGCCTGGTGCGTCTCCACGATCCTCGGCTGGATGGGGCGCTCCGGCATCCAGGGCCTGGGATGGGCCGCCTTCTTCGGGCGCCCGCTCGTGGCGATGGCGGCCGTGTCCGTGCTCAGCCTGCAGTGGTGGTTCCTGCGGATGGGGCGGGCCCAGCGTTCCACCCAGGGGACCCGGTCCACCCAGGGCCGGCACCTCGGATGGCATGCCCGGATGCTCTGGGACCACCCGATCCAGTGGACCGCCTTGATCCTGGGAGGAACTGCCGTCCGCGCCATCCTGGCCAGCCTCCCGCTCATCCTGGCGTGGCGTCTCGGAGGGGCCACCGTGGGCCGGGTATGGGTCTTCTGCCTGCTCGCGCTGGGAGCCGCGGCCCTCAACGCCTGGATCCTGGGATGGTTCCTCAGGACCGCTGCCCTATTCTGGAAACACGACCTGAAGGTGCGGCAGTCCCGCGCCGATTTCCTGGAGGCCCGCCGTGAGGCCAAGCTCTTGGACATCTAGCCTCCTTGCAGCCCCCCTGCTGTCCGCCGTCCTCTGGGCTGCCCCGCCGGCCCACGTGCAGCCAGGTCTGGCCCAGAGCATCCCGATCACAGGCGCGATCCCTGACGATCCGGCGATGGATGCCTATCTGGCCCCTTATGCCGCCAAGATCAAGGCCAGCTTCGGCCAGCCCCTGGTCCAGGCCCCCCAGGGCCTCTACCGGGGCCGGCGCGGGGAGGAGAACCTCCTCGGCTACTGGGTGGCGGACACCATGCGCGCCGCTGCAGCGAAGGCCACGGGGGATCCGATTCCGTTCGCCATCACCAATGCGGGCGGGCTCCGCGCCAACCTGCGTGTCGGCATGCTGAAGGTAGAAGACATCTACGACGTGATGCCCTTCGAGAACGAGGTGGTGATCATCCAGCTCACAGGTTCCCAGATCATCCAGGTGGTGCGGGAAGGCCTGCTGCACGAAGGCGGGGAACCCTGCTCCGGGGTGCGCGCCGAACTCTCGGGCACCCCCGGCCGGACCGCCTTTCATGTCACGTGGACCGATGGCAAGCCCATTGACCCCGCCGCCACGTATCGGGTGGCCACGACCGACTACCTGTACGAAGGGGGAGGCCGCATGCGCACCCTCTCCCGGGGGCGGGGCCTCATCCGGACGGGCCTCACCCTTCGGCAGGTGCTGCTCGACCGCTGCGCAGAACTGGCAAAGGCCGGGCAGCCCCTCCTGCCCCCGGCGCCCGGTCGCTACGTGATCCCCCCGGCGCTCCAGGAAGCGCTGCGCGAGCGCGAACTGCATTTCTGAGGAGCCCCCATGGAACGCCGCGACTTCCTCGCCACCCTCGGAGCTGCCGCAGCGGTTTCCGCACTCCCGCTCAGGGCTGCGGATGAAGCCGGCGCCTCGGGACGGATCACGCTCCTGCACACCAACGACACCCACTCCCATATCGAGCCGTTCGGGCCCGGCAACGGGGCCCTGAGCGGCCGGGGCGGCGTGGCGCGCCGCGCCACCCTGATCAAGCGCCTGCGCGCGAGCGTCGGTTCCTCCCTTCTGCTGGATGCGGGCGACACCTTCCAGGGGACGCCGTTCTTCAACATGTACAAGGGCAGGCTCGACTACAGGCTGATGCGCATGATGGGCTACGAGGCGACGACCCTCGGGAACCATGATTTCGATAACGGCGTGGACATGCTCGTGGCGGCCATGGAATCCATGGAGCGCATGAACCATCCGAACGCCCCCTTTGCGTTCATCAACTGCAATTTCGACTTCAAGGGTGCGCCCCACCTCGAGAAGCGAATGCGGCCCTACATGGTCCGCGAGTTTCCCGGCATGAAGGTCGGCATCACCGGGGTCGGGGTCGCCTTCGACGGCCTGGTGGCCCCGCAGAACCACCTGGGCGTGGCCTGGCGGGATCCCTACGAGAGCCTGAATCCTGTGGTGAAGCACCTTCGCGAGAAGGAGAAGGTGGACCTGGTGGTGGTCCTTTCCCACCTCGGCTACCAGATGGACGGCCCCTTCGACGACCTGCGGCTGCCGGCCCACGTCCCCGGCGTGGACGCCGTCATCGGGGGGCACACTCACACCTTCCTGGATGCGCCGGTCCGGGTCCCCCAGGCCATGGGCGAGACCCTGGTCTTCCAGGTGGGCTGGGCGGGTGTGAACCTCGGACGCATGGATTTCGCCGTCGCCCACGGCGAGGTACGGGCTTCCGGCGGCCTTTCCATGCCAGTGGAAGCCTGAAGAGGCCCGCTGCGACCGGGCCTTCGCCAGGAGAAAGCGGCTTGATGCAGGACTCCTGGCATGGGAGTCTGCTATGCCTGCCTTTGCGGAGAGAGACATGACGACGCAGAAGATCATCTGGACCGAGATTGACGAGGCGCCTGCCCTGGCGACCTACTCGCTGCTCCCCATCATCCAGGCCTTTACCAAGGGCACGGGCATCTCCGTCGAGACCTCGGACATTTCCCTGGCGGGCCGCATCCTCGCCACCTTCCACGAGAACCTCACCGAGGGCCAGCGGGTGCCGGACAACCTCGCCCTCCTGGGCGCGCTCACCCAGAAGCCCGAGGCGAACATCATCAAGCTCCCGAACATCAGCGCCTCCATCCCGCAGCTGAAGGCCGCCATCGCCGAGCTCCAGGGCCAGGGCTACAAGGTCCCCGACTATCCCGAGCAGCCCAAGGACGAGGCCGAGAAGGCCATCCAGACGCGCTACGCCAAGGTGCTGGGCAGCGCGGTGAATCCCGTGCTCCGCGAAGGCAACTCCGACCGCCGCGCCCCGCTCTCCGTGAAGAACTACGCGAAGAAACACCCCCACAAGATGGCCGCCTGGGCCGCGGATTCGAAGGCCCGCGTGGTCCACATGACCTCCGGCGACTTCTACGGCAGCGAGACCTCCACCACCCTGCCCAGGCACACCACGGCCCGCATCGAGTTCGTGGGCGCCGACGGCTCGGTGAAGGTGCTCAAGGACAAGCTGGCCCTCCAGGCAGGCGAGGTGCTCGACAGCACCGTCATGAGCGCCAAGGCCCTGCGCGCCTTCTACGCGGAGCAGATCGAGGCCGCGAAGAAGGATGGCCTTCTCCTGTCCCTGCATCTCAAGGCCACCATGATGAAGGTCTCCGATCCCGTCATGTTCGGCCACGCCGTGTCCGTGTTCTTCAAGGAAGTCTTCGAGAAGCATGCCGCGGCCCTGCAGCAGGCCGGCGTCAACCCGAACCTGGGCCTCGGCGACCTCTACGCCAAGATCCAGGCCCTGCCCGAGGCCAAGCGCGCGGAGATCGAGGCCGACATCAAGGCCACCTATGCCACCCGCCCCGCCCTGGCCATGGTGGATTCCGACAAGGGCATCACCAACCTCCACGTGCCCAACGACATCATCGTGGACGCATCCATGCCCGTGGTCGTGCGCGACGGCGGCAGGATGTGGGGCGCCGACGGCAAGCTGCACGACACCGTGGCCATGATCCCCGACCGCTGCTACGCCACGATGTACAAGGCCATCATCGAGGACTGCCAGAAGCACGGCGCCTTCGATCCCGCCACCATCGGCAGCGTGCCGAACGTGGGTCTCATGGCCCAGAAGGCCGAGGAATACGGCTCCCACGACAAGACCTTCATCGCTTCCGCCGCTGGCACCATCCGCATCGTGGACGGCGACGGCGCCCCCCTCCTCCAGCAGAAGGTCGAGCCCGGCGACATCTTCCGTGCCTGCCAGGCGAAGGACGCCCCCATCCAGGACTGGGTGAAGCTGGCAGTCACCCGTGCCCGCCTGACCGGCGCCCCGGCGGTGTTCTGGCTCGACCGGAACCGCGCCCACGATGCCCAGATCATTGCCAAGGTCGAGACGTACCTCAAGCAGCACGACACCACCGGCTTGGACATCCGCATCCTGCCGCCCGTGGAGGCCATCCAGCTCTCCTGCGAGCGCATCCGCAAGGGGCTGGACACCATCTCCGTCACCGGCAACGTGCTGCGCGACTACCTCACGGACCTCTTCCCCATCATCGAGCTGGGCACCAGCGCCAAGATGCTGTCCATCGTGCCCCTGCTGGGCGGCGGCGGCCTCTTCGAGACCGGTGCGGGCGGATCGGCCCCCAAGCACGTCCAGCAGTTCCAGAAGGAGGGCTACCTCCGCTGGGATTCCCTAGGCGAATTCTCCGCCTTCCAGGCCTCCCTCGAGCACGTGGCCAACACCTTCAAGAACGCCAAGGCCGCCGTGCTGGCCGAGACGCTGGACCAGGCCATCGCCAAGTTCCTGGACAACGACAAGTCCCCCGCCCGCAAGGTCGGCCAGATTGACAACCGAGGCAGCCACTTCTACCTGGCCCTCTACTGGGCCGAGGCCCTGGCCGCCCAATCGAAGGACGCCGAGCTGAAGGCCCGCTTCACCCCCCTGGCCCAGAAGCTCGCGGCGAACGAGGCCAAGATCAACGAGGAGCTCATCGCGGCGCAGGGCAAGCCGGTGGACATGGGCGGCTACTACCACCCCGACCACGCCAGGACCACCAAGGCCATGCGCCCCAGCGCCACCCTGAACACCCTCATTGACGCGCTCTAGCTAGCCCAGGGGAACCCGCGCAGGGACCGGGATGCACCTCCCGGTCCCTGCTGCGTACTGGGGCGGATTCAATCCTTCGTCGTGTGGGGTTCCGGCGCCTTCGGCGCAGTCGGGGGCACCACGGCCGGAGGCTTGGGCGGCACGGGCGCGGGCACGGGGGCGATGGTGGGAGTCTGGGGATTGGCCGGGCCGGTCTTGGGAGCGACCGGAGACGGCGGCGGTTCGGGGGGGATCGGCCCCTGGAGGCGGACCACCAGATCCGGCCAGCCGTAGAGCTTGAGGTAGAGGGCGCCATCCGGGGCGGGCCGAGGGGCCGTACCCGTCTCCTGGCCATCCTGGAAGTCGAGATTGAAGGGGGTCCACGGACCGGTGGGGGCCGAGGCCACGGATTCGATGGTCTCGAGGTTCGGGCCGTCCAGGCGGCTGTCGGTCTTTCCGGGATGGACGGCCTTGACCACCGGAAGCTCCAGGAACAGCGGGTTCAGGGGCACCCAGGCGCTGGCACCGGCCTTGGCGTCCGTCACCTGCACCTCCACGTGTCCACCCCCGGAGTGGCCGAACAGGTCGGACAGGCTGAGGGTGGCCAGGAGCCGCTGGCCCCGGCCCACCATGCGGAGGTGCTTCGACGGCAGGGTGTGGATGGTCGTGGGGTCATCGGAGCCCCGGAACCGCATCTGGGGCCTGTGGCCAAAGGGATAGAACCCCTTCCGTCCCGAGAGGATGGAGATCATCACCCGCTCGTCCGGCGCGATGAGGGGCCGGTCCGCGCTGAGGAGGAGGCCCTTGGGGGTCTGTTCGGGGATGACCCGGATCACCCCCAGCTGGGGGCGCGGCGGGAGCATCAGGACGTCCTTGAGGGGCAGGACTCGGCCGTCCTCCAGCTGCAGCTGGCCCTGGAGGAGGCTGCCCGCCTCGCCGGGCACGACACCCTTGGCGCAGGTGAAGGTCCAGCCTTCCGCGCTCTTCTGTCCCGGGAGAAGCACCAGCGGGCCGAAGCGGCAGGCCTTGGCCTGCCGGAGGTGGCTGCCCGCCACCAGGACGCTGGATTCCCCCTGGTGGACCTCCACGTGGTCCACCACCGGCAGGGGGGGGAGCAGGTCCAGAGGCACCGCCAGGGCGGGCTTGTCCGCGCCGCTCAGCAGCAGTTCCAGGCTCCCGGATCCCGCGGGCCCCGGAAGAGCCGTGAAGGCCGCCAGACGCGAGCCGTCGGGCTGCGCCTCGAGCTTGGCCTCCAGGGAGGAGCCCCCCTGGGCCGGCCGGAAGATCACCCGCCCCACGCAGGCAGACCAGGGCGAGGGCAGACGGAAGGTGCAGGCCTGGCCTTCCATGAAATGGTCCCGCTCATCACCGGTGGGACGCCAGGCGGGGTCAATCCCGGCGGGCAGGCTCACCGGTGACGTGGACACCGGCTCGAAACCCCAGGCGCCCTCGATCCGGGCCTGGACCTGGAGGAGATCGGCCTTGCGCAGGGCGTCCTGGGCGGGCCCCGCCATGATCATGAAGGAATGCCGGTCCGGGCTCGGGGCCAGGGGCAGCGGAGCCAGGGCAGGCGCCCCTTTCGGGCCGGCGAGGACCAGGCGCCAGTCATGCCCGTAGAGGGCGAACGGCAGATTGCTCTTGGCCGCCGGATGGATCCTCAGGCGTTCGAAGGGTTGCAGGAGGCTGCCCTCGGGGGGCAGGTCGAAGGTGAAGGAGGGCACCGCGCCGTCCTTCCAGCGGCAGGGGCTGAAGACCAGCGCCCCGCGCACCGTCCCGGTGGTATGGATCCAGTCGCCGTACCAGAGCTCGGCATGGCTCCCCTTGAAATTCCGGGCCAGCGCCGGGACGTACTGGAACTGGTGCCCGGGCCAGAGGTTCTGGAAGATCTGCACGAGGTCGAAGGCGATGGCGACGTAGGCGGAAGCCGGTCGCATGGGTCCGGAGACGGACTGGTTCTGGAGGCTGACGCTGCCATCGCTCCCGCTGCTGTCGGAGCCGGGGGACAGCAGGTTGGTCCGGGTGAACTCCTGGGTGAGGAACTGGAACTTGGCCAGGTTGGAGGTGTCGTTCCGCGCCAGGAACACCTGGAAGTCCTGGGAGACCGGGGCTCCGTAGGCCTTCAGGAAGTTGAAGACGGCCGAATCATAGGAGGCCGGGGACTGGTCCTGCTGGATGGTGTTGAGGCCGGCGAGGAACTGGTCCGCGTGGGCCCTCTGCTCGGTGAGGTCGGATAGCTTGAGGCAGATGGAACGAAAGGCGTCCAGGTGGGCCGAGAGATCCGTGAGGATCTTGCGCCGACCCCCGGTATCCGGGACCAGGAAGAACATGGGGATGGCGTCATAGGGGGCCTTGAAGGGCGCGGCCACCATGGCGCCGTGCTTCCGCTTGAGGCGCAGCTCCACCACCCCGCGGTCCGTGGGAGCCACGGTCCTGGGCAGGAACACCACGATCAGGGTCCAGTCGGCCTGGGTGACCCTGGGATCGAAGGCCTCGCCTGACAGGCTGACCTGGATCCGGTCCTCGTAGTGGAGCACGGGCACCTGGAAGAGAGGCAGTTCCAGGGGCTTGCCCTTCGGCCCGCTCCGGGTGACCACGGCATCCAGGCCGATGGGCCCTTTCTGGAAGGCATCGCCGAGATCTACCTTCTTGGTCGGCGTGTCAGCCCGGAGCTGAAGGGCGCCGGCCGGAAGGCCAAGGCAGAGAACCATGAAGGCTCGCCGGAGCAGGGTTCGTGCAGTGGGCATCAGATCATCCATGTCACACAGGAAGAATTCCAGGTCGGGGACGAAGGTTCCCGGACGCCAGCAGCCTCAGTCCCATTCCCGGGCCACCAGGTAGGCGACCGTCGTGGCCACCAGGGCCGGCACCACCAGGGCCGCCTGGGCCGTGGTCTCCGCCAGGAACACCACCGGCACGAGCATGGTCTCGTTGAAGGCCCCGGCGAAGGCCGTAGCCCCCAGCATCGTGAGGAGTCCGGGATAGGACGGGAGCAGCCAGGCATCGAAGGCGGAACCGAGGCAGGCGCCCATGGCCACCGCAGGCAGCCAGGTGCCCCCGATGCCACCGCAGCCCAGCGTGAGGGCCGTGGCGATGACCTTGACCCCGAGGAAGATCAGGGCCAACCGCAGGCTGGGAGGGGCAGCCAGAAGGTGATTGACCAGTTCGACACCGCCGCCCCGCATCACAGGCACGTCAGGCAGCAGCAGATGACCGGGAATCATCAGGAGGACCAGCCCCAGACCTCCTGCAAACCCGCGCAGCGGAAAGGGAATCCAGGCAAGACGTTTCCGGAAGGTGGATTGGGCGGCACTGAAGAAACTGGAGCCGAGGCCACAGGCAAGCCCAAGCGGAAGGGCCATCCAGATTTCATGCCAATTGAGGACATAGGGGCGGGTCATCGCCAGCAAGGGTGCGTGTCCCATCATGGCGGCGAAGACGATATAGCCGGAGGCGGAGGCCACCAGGGTGGGCACGAGATTGGGGGTCAGGAGGGTGCCGTCATGCTCGGCTGCAAACAGGGCTGCGGCCAGGGGAGCCCGGAACACGGAAGCCAGGGCCCCCGCGGCGCCGCAGGCCACCATGGTGTGGGCATCCATCAGGAGACGGCGGAAGAACTGGAGCTTGCGGGACAGGAAGCGAACCATGCGATGGCACTGCAGGCCCACGGCGGCCCCGAACCACTTGCCGGGCCCCTCGAGACCGGCGCTGCCGCCCAGGAAGATCGTGGCGAAGCAGGCAAGCACCTTCACCACGGAAGGAAGGAAGGGGAAGGCCTTGTAGGGGTCATCGTGCGAGAGCTCCAGATCCTCGCCCAGGCTCACCTCGCCGACACCTCCGAAAGCCAGGATGGAAGTGGCGAGGGGAAGCCCGACCATGGGAAGCAAGAGGATCAGGTGATGCGGGGTGAGGACCCGCTGGAAGCGCGCAAAAATGGCGATATAGGCCGCGACAGCCAAGCCCATCATCCAGCCCGTGAAGGCACCCAGGGGGAGCATCAGGAAGAGGATCCGTCTTCCGTGGGCCAGGACGCGCAGGTTCCGGCGCTTGGCGCGCGTCGAGGCTGTTGTGCTCGTTTCCATAGAGTTCCAGATTACCCCAAACGCCTCCTCCCGCGTCCTTGATCGCCTCCTGCCCCGCCGCCATTCTGGAGCCATGAAGCGCCTCACGGGCATCGCCACGCACCGCTTCCGGGAGAAGGGCTCGGTCTTCCTCACGGAACTGCACCCGGCCCCGGATGCGGAGGTCCGGGCCGCCGTCTTGGCCGCACTGCGCAAGCGGGATCACGACGCCACCCACCACTGCACCGCCTGGCGCGATGCCTCGGGCGCCACGGGCGCCGACGACGACGGGGAGCCCTCCGGCACGGCGGGCCGCCCGATGCTGGCCGTTCTTGAAGGTGCTGAGGTCACCGATCTCCTGGCGGTCTGCATCCGCTGGTTCGGGGGCACCAAGCTGGGCTCGGGCGGCCTCGTGCGGGCCTACACCGCAGGGGTCCAGGGGGCCCTGGCCCAGGCCGACGGCCTCGGCCTCTGGGAGGAGGTCCGCAGCGTACGCGTCGGCCTGATCCGAGTGGACCCGGCCCGGGCCCACCTGCCCTTCGCCCTGCTGGGCGCCTTCCCCGGCGCCCGGGTGCTGGACCAGACGTTCTCCGGGGGCGCCGCCAACCTCCGCTTCGAATGCCCGCCGGAGCTGGCCCCGGCCCTGGAGGCCGCCTGGCGGGACCGGAGCCGGGGCGGCGGCATCACCTGGGAGGCCGAGGGATGAGATTCCTCCTGCCCGCGCCTGCCGGTTCTCGGCAGCGGGGCCGCCCAGATCGGCGGCCGTCCGCCGGTGGATGGGGGGCATTGGCCGATTCCCGCCTCCCCCGGCGTCCTCAAGCCCCTAGCCTGGTGCAGACGGAGGGCACCATGGCATTTGCAGAAGCGCTGCTGGCATGCCCCTGGGGATGGATCGCCCTTGGCATGGTGCTCCTCGGACGCCACCTGCCATTTGGCATCGCCTACAAGGAGCACCAGCCATGATCCAGGAAGCCCGAACTCCTGTCTTCACGCCTAAGCTGGTCCTGGGGCTTGGCCTCATCGCCCTCGGGATCCTCCTGACGCTGGGCCGACTCGGATGGGCGCACGCCTGGGACCTCCTGCCCTTCTGGCCCGTGCTCCTGGCCCTCGTGGGACTGGCCTCCCTCCTCCGGCGCGGCTGGACCGAACTGGGTGGCCATGTCTGGCTGGCTTGGGCCCTGGTGGGGTTTGCCGAGCAGACCGGCCGGGAAGCCCTCCTCGAACGCTGGTGGCCCCTCCTGGTGGTCTGGGGCGGACTGGTGATCGCCTTGCGGGCCGTATGGCCCCCCCGAGGTGGGTGCTGCCCTCCCCATGATCCTGGAACCCCTTCCGCGAGCGCGCCCCATGACTCCTGCCCCTGACTCCAAGCCGCCGAGCCCCTTCAGCCCCAAGCTCGTGCTGGGGATCGCCATCATCGTGATGGGCTTGGCCCTCACCCTCGACAACCTGGGACTGGTGCAGGCCCACCTCGTCTTCCGCCTCTGGCCGCTCGTCCTGGTGGCCCTGGGCGGGGCCAAGCTCCGGCAGGAGGGCTCGGGCGGAACCGGCGCCTGGGTGCTCATCTTCGTCGGGCTCTTCATCCTCCTGGCCAACTTCGGCCATCTCCAGCTGACGGACGCCCTCGGCCCCCTGCTCATCGTGGCGCTGGGCATCCTCCTCGTGGTGAAGGCCCTCAAGCAGTCGCGAGGCGTGCCCCCCGAGCTGGAGAAGTCCGACGACTTCCTCCAGGGCACCGCCATCTTCGGGGGATTCAAGCGGAAGGTCCTCACCCAGGCCTTCCGGGGCGGGGAACTCACCGCGATCTTCGGAGGCTTCGAGGTGGACCTCCGCCGTGCCGCCCTGGCCGAGGACCAGGCCAGGGTGGATGTCTTCGTGCTCTTCGGCGGCGGTGAGATCCGCGTCCCCGAGGGCTGGGAGATCGCGAGCCGCGCCACCTCCATCCTGGGCAGCGTGAGTGACAGCACCTACCACGACGGCGAGTCCCAGGCGGGCCGTCCGCGCCTGGTCATCACGGGCCTGACCCTGTTCGGAGGGGTCGAGGTCAAATCCTGATGCATCCCATCCTCGCCAGCCGCGCCCGCCTGGGGGCCTACCTCCTTGGATGGCTGCCCATCGCCCTTCTCCTGGCCACCCTGGGGGCCCTTCAGGGCTGGACCTGGCGGGAGGCCTTCGTCCTGGGGCTCGGATTGGCTGCGTTCGGCGCCTTCCTCTTCCTCACGGCCTGGTACCTCTGCCGGGCCCTGCCCCTGGAGCCCCAGGGCGACTTCCGGGCTCGCATGCCCGCTTGGCTCATCGCCGCCCTGGTCATGGGAGGCCTCTGGACGGGCTTCGCGCGCCTCCTGGCCTGGAGCCTCCAGGCAGTCCCGGGGCTCCGCCGCCTGCCGGACCGGATCGCCCCGGCCATGCCCATGCTGGCTGGCCTCGGCATCCTGCTCTACCTCGCCGTGCTGGCCCTCCACTACCTGCTGGCCGCCATGGAGCGCTCCCGCGAGGCGGAACACGCGGAGCAGGAACTCCGGGTGCTGGCCCGGGAGGCGGAACTCAAGGCGCTGCGCGCCCAGCTCAACCCCCATTTCCTCTTCAACAGCCTCAACTCGATCAGCGCCCTCACCACCCAGGATCCGGCCCGGGCCCGGGAGATGTGCGTGCTGCTCGCTGACTTCCTGCGCAAGAGCCTGAAGCTCGGGGAGCACCCATCGGTGCGCCTCTCCGAGGAGCTGGACCTCCTGCGGAACTACCTCGCCATCGAGCAGATCCGGTTCGGGTCCCGCCTCCAGGTAGCCTGGGAGATCACCCCGGAAGCCGAGTTGGCGGAAGTCCCGACCCTCCTCCTCCAGCCGCTGGTGGAGAACGCCATCAAGCACGGTATCTCCCAGCTGCCCGAAGGCGGCACCATCGTCATCCGCGCGGCCCCGGCCGGAAGCAGCATGGAGATCCAGGTGGCGAATCCCGTGGATCCCGATGCGCCGCAACGGGAGGGGCTGGGCATGGGCCTGCGCCAGGTGAAGCAGCGCCTCCAGGGCCGCTTCGGGACCCTGGCCCGGATGGAGGCCGGGATCCGGGAAGGCCTCCACCGCGTGGACCTTCGCTTCCCAATGGAGACTTCATGAAAGCCCTGATCGTGGACGACGAGGAACTGGCCCGCGCCGTGGTGCGGGAGCATCTGGCGGCCCATTCCGACGTGGTGGTAGTGGCGGAGTGCGCCAACGGCTTCGAGGCCGTGAAGGCCGCGGCGCAGTGCAAGCCTGACCTGGTCTTCCTGGACATCCAGATGCCGAAGCTGGACGGGTTCGAGGTGCTCGAGTTGCTGGAAGCCGACGGCCACCGGCCGGCGGTGGTGTTCGTCACGGCCTACGACCAGCATGCGCTCCGCGCCTTCGAGGCCCACGCCGTGGACTACCTGCTGAAGCCCTTCTCCCGGGAGCGCTTCGACGCCGCCCTGGCCAAGGCCCGCGTCCTCAAGGACGCCCGCCCTCCGGCGGCGCAGCTGGGGGAGACGGCCCGGCAGGGCAGACCCCTCGAGCGCCTCGTGGTGAAGGACGGCGCCAAGGTCACGGTGGTGCCCCTGGCGCGCCTGGATTGGGTCCAGGCCCAGGACGACTATGTGCTCCTCCGCACCGAGGGCAGGAACCTCCTCAAGCAGCAGACCCTCGCGAGCCTGGAGAGCCAGCTGGACCCGGACCGCTTCATCCGCATCCACCGCAGCTTCATCCTCAACCTGGACCGCCTGACCCGGGTGGAGCAGGACGCCAAGGAGCACCGGGAGGCGGTGCTGCGCGACGGCACCCGCCTGCCCGTCAGCCGGGCCGGCTACCAGCGCCTGCGGGAGCTGTGGGAGGGCGCCTGAAGGGCCCTGTCACACCTGTCCCTGGAGTCGGCAGGGGTGCTCCTCGCACTGCCCGCAGCGGTGGATGCAGCCCGGGGTCCCGCGAGAGGGAGCCGCCTGGGGTCCCGCCGCCACCGGGGGACGCAGGCAGCCGGCGGCCGCGGAGACAGCGCCCGGAGCCGCGGGCTCCGCGGCCTTCTCCCGCTTCCGCCGCGGCTGGGGACGGGCCGTGACCATGCGCCGTCTCAGGCGTCAGGGCGCTTGAAGCTCTTGGCGACCTTCTGCATCAGGAGAGGGTCACCCTCGATCTGGATCTGGCCGGACATGAAAGCCTCCTGGGCGTTCAGCTTCCCGACGCTCATGGCCACGAAGGCGTCGGTCTTGGCCCTGAGAAGCGTATCACAGGGCTGGAGCAGACGCGGGAAGACCAGGCAGGCCCCATGGCGGATCAGGAGGGTGTACTCCAGGTCATCCAGCTGGTACCCGACAGCGGCTTCGAGATCCCCGGCCTTTTCGGGCAGGAACCGTTCGGCCATGGACTCCAGCAGGGCCTGGGCGGGATTGAGGGCGGCCTGGAAGAAGGCCGTCTAGGCGGCCAGGCGGCTCAGATCCCCCTTGAAGGAGAGCTGCCCGCCCAGCAGGGCGGCCACGAGGTTGAGGCGACCCGCGTTGAGTGCGGCGAAATCCGCATCGGAAATCGCAAGGGCATCCCCCTCCACTTCCCCGGGGCGGATGGTGAGGCGCTCGGGGGTGAACTCCAGGCGGTACCCCTGCCCGTCCACCTTGAGGGTCATGGCCCCGGTGGCCCCGCCGGTGTAGCGCTTGGCGAGCGAGGCCAGGGCCTTGCCGCCCGGGGTGTCGGGGAAGGTGATGTCCGGGGAGGCGGACCACTGCTGCCACGCCCGCCGGAGCACCGCCATGTCGCCGGTGAAGCGGATCTGGCCTCCCAGCAGGGCCGGGCCCGGGTCGGACAGGCCGCACACGAAGGCGCGTACCGCGGCCTCCTCGCCGGCCACCTCGGCGCCGTCGCCGTAGCTCTCGGCGCCTACCGTCACCCTGATCCCGGGGCCAGCCAGGGCCAGGCGCGCCGGCACGAGTTCCTTGAGGGGCTTCACGGGACCGGCCTGGATCTGGGGCTTCTTGAAGAACTTGGGGAACTTCTGGAGCAGCCCGAGATCCCCCGTGCCCTTGAGCTTGCCGGTCATGAAGGCCTGCATCGGATCGAGCTTGCCCTCGTTGAGGGCGATCCAGTCCTCGGCGGCGATCACCACCGTGGAGGTGGCATCCGCCTTGGGCTCGCGCCTGAGGGAGAAGACGCCGTTCTCGATGAGACAGGTGTAGTCCCCGCCGCCCTCGCCGGTGACCTGGTAGTACACCGATACCGTGAGCCCCTGGGCCTTCTCAGGCAGGAAGAGCTCGGGCATGAGGGAAAAGATGCCGTCCACCGTCAGGGCCATGGATCCACCTCGAAAGGATGGGAACGAGCATGGCCGGGCCTCCAGCTCCGATGCAACGGCTACCACGAGTCAGCGTCTACAATTCCCCCATGCGCATCGCGGCGGTGGACATCGGCTCCAACTCCATCCACATGGTGGTGGTCGAAGCCGATCCCGCGAGCGGCTGGCGGGTGCTGGCGCGGGAGAAGGCGATGGTCCGCCTCGCGCGCGGCGAGGCGAAGTCGGGCGAGATCGGGCCGGAAGCCTTCCAGGCCGGACTGGAGGCCCTGGCGCAGATGACGAAGGTGATCCGGGGCTTCGAGTGCGACACGGTCATGGCCTGCGGCACTGCGGCCCTCCGCGACGCCCGGAACGCCCAGGCCTTCCTGATGGAGGCCGAGCGCCTGGGACTGGCCGTCCAGGTGATCTCGGGGGAGGAGGAAGCGCGGCTCATCCACCAGGCGGTCGCCCACACCATCCCCTTCCCGCTGGAGCCTGTGGCGCTGGTGGACATCGGCGGGGGGAGCACCGAACTCACCTGGGTCACGGGCGGCAGGGTGGAGGCGAGCCTCTCCATCCCCTGGGGGCTCCAGCGCCTGGCGGATGCCGCAGGCACCTCGGATCCGCCCACGGCCCAGGATCTCAAGCGGCTGCGCAAGACCATCCGCAGGATCCTGAAGAAGGCCCGCAAGCGCCTCCCCGCCGACCTGTCCCAGGTCTCCCTGGTCCTCGGGACCTCGGGGACCCTGGAGGATCTCGCCCGGGGGGCGGGCGGGGGCTATGCCTGCGAGCTGGCCCAGCTCCGGGCCTTCGCCTTGAAGCTGTGGCGGACGGATGCCCAGGGTCGGGTCGCACGGCTGGGCGTGGATCCCAAGCGGGCGGAGGCCCTGCACGTCGGCGCCACCTGGGCCCTTTCCCTGCTGGAGTGGGCTGGGGCCCCCCGCTTCCGCCACCTCCCCGTGGGGCTCCGCGAAGGCATGGTCCTGGAGGCCCTGAAGCACGGCGGAGCCGCCATCCCGCCCCTGGCCGAACGGCGGAGCGCCTCCATCGCCCAGCTGGCCGACCGCCTGGATCCCGATCCCGGCCACAGTCGGCAGGTGGCGGCCTTCGCGGACCGCTTCTTCCTGGCCCTCCAGCCCACCTTCGAGCTGGGGGACGTCGAGCGCCAGTGGCTCGGCTTCGCCGCCCGGCTGCACGACATCGGGCATTCCATCTCCGAGCAGGGCCATCACAAGCATGGGGAGTACCTCGTTCGGAACGCCGCCCTGCCCGGCTTCTGGCCCGAGGAGGTGGACCTGCTGGCCCAGATCGTGCGATTCCACCGGGGGAAATCCCCGGACCCCGCCCGCCACGCCGCCTTCCGCGCCCTCGCCCCCTGGCACCAGGAGACCGTCCGGAAGCTCGTCGCCATCCTCCGGGCGGCCGACGCCCTGGACCGCCGGCGCCGCCAGGCCGTCGAGGGCATCGAGGTCACCCTCGATGACGAGGCGCTTTCGGTGTGCCTGGAAGGCGCCGGGAACCTCGAACCCGAGATCGAGGCCTTCAGGGAGAAGGCCGGTCTGCTGGAGACCCTGCTCGACCGGAGGGTCGAAGTCGTCCTAGCCTGGGAACGTCCATGACCCTGGAAGACCTCATCCACGACTGGAACGCCTCCCCCCCGGGGGATGCGCGGACGCCCCTGCTCAACGACGAGACCCTGCGGGATGGCCTCCAGAGCCCGTCCGTGCGGGATCCCGACATCCCCGCGAAACGGGATCTCCTCCACCGACTCTCCCACCTGGGGGTGGATGCGGTGGACCTGGGCATGCCCGGCGCCGGCCCCAAGCCCCTGGCCGCCGTGAAGGCCCTCATGGTGGAGATCCGGGACCACCGCCTCCCCATCGCCCCCAACGCCGCCGTGCGCACGCTGGAGACGGATCTCGCCCAGGTCGCCGATATCCAGCAGCGGGTCGGCCTCCCCCTCGAGGCCGGGGCGTTCCTGGGCTCCAGCCCGGTCCGCATGGACGTGGAGGGCTGGGACCTGGCCTTCCTCGTCACCACCGCCCGCCGCGCCGTCGCCTTCTGCCGCCGCCACCAGGTGCCGGTGATGATGGTGACGGAGGACAGCACCCGGGCCAGGCCCGAAGTCCTCAAGGCCATCTACCGCGCGGCGCTGGACGAAGGCGCCGAATCCATCTGCCTGTCCGACACCTGCGGGCACGCCACGCCCGAAGGCGTCCGGCGCCTGGTCCGCTTCATCAGGGAGGAGGTCATCCAGTCGCCCTCCGTGCGGCTCGACTGGCACGGGCACAACGACCGCGGCCTGGGCATCGCCAATGCCATCACGGCCTTCGAGGCAGGTGCCGACCGGCTCCACGGCACCCTGCTGGGCATCGGCGAGCGGTGCGGCAACGTCGCCCTGGACCAGCTCATGGTGAACCTCCACCTGATGGGACATCCCAAGGGGGACCTGGCCTCCCTGCCCGCCTTGACCCAGCGGGTGGGGGAGCTGTGCGGGATCCGAATCCCGGCCAACTACCCGGTCCTCGGCCGCGATGCCTTTCGCACGGGCACCGGCGTCCATGCCGCCGCCATCGTCAAGGCCCTCCACCGGGGGGATGTCGAGCTGGCGGACGCGGTCTATGCCGGCGTCCCCGCCGCCCTGGTCGGTCGCCGCCAGGAGATCGAGATCGGCCCCATGGCCGGCCACAGCAACGTGGTCTACTGGCTGGAGATGAACGGCTACGACGCCATTCCCGAGCGCGTGGACCGCATCCTCCATCTGGCCAAGCAGAGCGCGCGGATCCTCAGCGAGGAGGAGATCCGGAGCGTCCTCTAGTCCCGCAGCCCCTGGGATTAAAGCGACGGGGACTCATTTTGTATTGCCGCCCCCCCTGCGGGCCGTTAGGATGCTCCAACTTCTCCCACCGGGCCGGGTCTCCGGCTCCCTTCAGGTTGACATCCGGTCCTGCACGGCATCCCCCTGCCCTGGACTGGCCCTATTTCGTAGGAGCAGGCATGAGCTGCATCCGCTTTGCCCTGGCGAGCACCACCGCCCTGCTGGCCCTCGGCGCCCTCCCGGCCCGGGCCCAGAGCGACGGCAGTCGCGTCGTCGGCCACATCTTCTTCCCCGGGACGAGCCTCGAGCACGCCGGAGACGCCGGGGTCCGCTCCCACACCAACCACCTGGTCCTTCTCGAGCCCAACGGCGGCCTGGGCCCCGCCGGGGGCATGACGCCGAACCAGCTCCGGGCCTTCTACGGCGTGTCGTCCACCGGGGGCCACGACGTCATCGTGATCATTGACGCCTACGACTACCCGTCGGCGCTGAACGACTTCAACGTCTTCTCCTCGCAGTTCGGGCTTCCCCTGGAATCCTCGACCAACGCCACGGCATCGTCCAACAAGGTCTTCCAGGTGGTCTACGCCAGCGGCAAGAAGCCCCGGGGCAACGGTGGCTGGAACGAGGAGGCCGCCCTCGACATCGAGTGGGCCCACGCCATGGCGCCCAACGCCAAGATCGTGCTCATGGAAGCCAACTCGGCGAACAATTCGGACCTCTACACCGCTGTGGACAAGGCCGTCGCGGTGGCTGGCGTGAAGATGGTCTCCATGAGCTGGGGCGGCAGCGAGTCCTCCGGTGAAGCCAGCTACGACAGCCACTTCAAGGTGAGTGGCCCCCTCTTCTTCGCCTCTGCGGGTGACACGGGCGGCAAGGTGGAGTACCCCTCCTGCTCGCAGTACGTCATCGCCGCCGGCGGCACCAGCGTGGCTACGGACAGCAACGGCAACTTCACCGGCGAGACGGCCTGGAGCAGCGGGGGCGGCGGCAACAGCGCCTACATCCCCAAG